>DUEF01000202.1 GCA_011176555.1 Caldilineae bacterium | reverse complement strand
CCTACGAGTACGCCTACCTGGACGCCTTTCCCGACCAATACGCCTACCTGGACGCCTTTCCCGACCAATACGCCTACCTGGACGCCTCTCCCTACGTACACACCTACCCCCACGCGGACGCCAATCCTCATCCCCACACTCACGCCAACACCATCGTACACACCAACGCATTCACCGACTCCTGCGCCCACAAAAACCCATACGCCAACACCCACGAAGGCCTATACGTCAACTCCCACGAAGGCCTATACATCAACTCCAAGGCGCACAGCAACGCCACTTGTCACTAAAACACCATCGCCGCGCCCGACTCGCCCACTGCCTACCATCACACTGACGCCTTGACGCATCACTGCGTCATCTCGAAGTCCGAGAAATAACCTTAAGCCCCTAATCTGATTTTCGAACAAACGGTTAGGGGCTTTCTGATCAATCGTTCAAATAGACAGCAGCATTCCCCCGCATTCACATCGGGCAATGCGCTCAATGCGGGGGCAGAGGCGGTAGGTAAGGGAGCGGATTAATGCGTACGCCGTTTTTACGCACTTCAAAATGCACGTGCGGGCCGGTGGAGCGACCGGTGGAGCCAACTGCGCCAATCGCCTGCCCGCGCCTGACCCGCTGCCCCACGGCGACCAAAGGGCCTTTGAGATGGCTGTACAATGTCTGCAAGCCATTGCCGTGACTGATGATCACGGAATAGCCGTAACCGGTGAATAGCCACCCTGCCCTGACGATGATACCATCGCCAGCGGCATACACGGTGGCACCATACGAGGTGGCTATGTCAATGGCGGGATGACGAGCGGAATAACGCTGGGTGAGCCAACCGCGCAGGGGCCAGGCGAAAGTGGCAGCGGGAGAAGCCGCGGGCGGAGCGATGTTCAGATCGAGATAACCGCCCGGAATCACGAGTTCCTGGCCGGGTTGCACCTGACCGGTGGGGATATGGTTAGGGTAATAAGCGGTAATCGCCTCCGGCGCGACGTTCCAGCGCCGGGCGATGGCGGCCAGAGTGTCGCCGGGCTTGACCTTGACGATAGCGCCCAAAAAGGGAAGGACGCGCAATTCGGTCCCCACGCTCAGCAGGTCAGGATTTCTCATCAGCGCGGGATTGCTGTACCGCAACGTGTCTACATCCAGGTCGAAGCGGGCGGCAATCGACCAGAGGGTGTCGCCGGATTGGACAGTGTAAGTCGTCACTTCGTTACGTTGTTTGCGCTGGGCCAACCACCACTGCCGACAGATCTTATACTCAGCGCTATCCGGCTGAGGACAGGGATCGGCCCAGGCGGCAACTGAGAACAATCCCCAAAAGAGCAACACGCCGGTCGCTACAAGGACGAAATGATGGGCGATGTGTCGAGAAAACATGTATTGATCTTAACATGCGCTAACGAGACGGGCAACAAAACGCCTATGGATGCAGGAAAGAAATCGTTGACCCCTGAAATCTGTCGGAGATGACGTTGTCATTCGCGCCAAAGTGTGTGGGAGATCAGGGTTTGGCGACAAAAAGACGCGATTCTGCGCCAAACTCCGTATTCAATATGATCATAATCATAGGCGATAGGAGTTGAATAGGGTAAACTATATTGACCATTCAACCCGACCGCTTCGCACATATCTTGCATTCTGTTTTGTGCATTGATTCGTATGAACGGTTATAATACCCCAAAGCAAAAAATTCACTGCCGCGCAGTGCTTGAAACTCAACGTTGAGGCTTCACAATGACCAATCTCACCGGTTTACGCCCTATCGACCGCAAAGAACATCTAAAAATTCCCAGAGAACCCGTCCCCAAACAGCCCCCTGAAGAACGCATCCATAATTTCAATGAGGTGTATCGGGGATACAACGAAGAAACTGTCATCATCGAGGCGTCACGCTGTATTCAGTGCCCTGAGCCTCAACCTTGTGTGCTGGCCTGTCCTATCCATAACGACATCCCCCTGGCGCTCTGGCACACGGCGAATGGCGATTTCATCGAAGGCTACAAAGCGTATCGCCTGACCAGCACGCTATCGGAAGTATGCGGACGCGTCTGCCCCCAGGAAAAACTATGCCAGGGCGCTTGCGTTGTCGGCGCTCATGGCGATCCTCCCGTGTACATCGGCAAGATCGAATCGTTCCTGGCGGATTACATTCGCAGACATGGCGGACTCAATCTCAAGCCAAAGCCTCCGACGGGACGCACGGTCGCCATCGTTGGCGCGGGGCCTGCCGGTCTCCATGCTGCGGAATTGTTGGCTCTGAATGGCCACAGCGTCGATGTCTATGACGCCTGGCCCAAACCGGGCGGGTTACTGCACTACGGCATTCCTGGCTTCAAATTAGAAAAGGACAAAATCGAAGCGCTGATCGCACGCATCGAGAAGGTCGGGGTGCGTTTCATCTGCAATACGCGCGTCAATGATCCCGGACAACCGAGCGTCGATGACCTGATCGAGGATTATGATGCAGTGTTACTGGCTATTGGTGCGGGTATCACCGCCACGATGGGCACCGAAGGTGAGGATCTGCCCGGCGTCTGGCAATCGATCCCCTTCCTGGTCGCCACCAATGTGCCGGAATCCGACCTACCGGAGGGAACCCCGATCCCCGAGATCAAGGGAAAGAAGGTGGTGGTCGTGGGCGGTGGAGACACGGGAAGCGACTGTGTGCGCTCTGCTGTTCGCGCCGATGCAGCCGAAGTCACGCTCAGCTACCGCCGTTCCGAAGCGGAGATGCCTGGTCGGGAGGAAGATCGTGGTTTCGCACGTGAGGAGGGCGTCAAGTATGAATTCCTCACGCAGCCGGTGCGCTTCATCCCCGGCGAGGATGGATCGGTCTCGAAGATCGAAATCCGCCGGATGAAGTTAGGTGAGCCTGACGCTTCGGGCCGGCGTCGTCCTGTTCCTATCGAAGGCAGTGAGTTTATTCTCGATGTAGATTTGGTTGTGTTAGCTATCGGTTTCTGGCCGGACGAAAAATTCGCCAAACAGGTAGAGGGGATGGAATCCAAACGCTGGGGCGAGATCAAAGTCGATCCCGACACGGGCATGACCTCGCGCATTGGCCTGTGGGCTGCGGGCGATGCCGTGAACGGAGCCGATTTGGTGGTGACGGCCATGGCGAGCGCGCAGCGAGCGGCAGTGTCCATCGACCGTTATCTGCAAACGCTCACCGATGAATATCAAAGGCTGCATGTAGCTTCCCGGATCAAGGAGCCTGTCGCTGCTTAGTGTTGGGGGTACTGGATATTCGATATTGATTTCTGGCTCTTTTGGAATTTAGAGAGTTGCGTGAAGAAATGCGTGTTACGTGGTGTGTATTGCGTGGCGCCAACCCAACGGAACACGCACTACGCAATACGAGTCCCACGATAACCCCACGAGATCCAGAAGAGCCTGATTTCTCGGCCAGACATCCCCCAATATCCAGTACCAAATAGCCAATATCGAGCAATAAGAATGGCCAGGGATGACATCGACATCTCTGGCCGTTGTCCTATTCCCGACCTATTATCCTGCTTCCGTCCTGATGTCTTTCACTCTGACCGCCATGACCATCGAGCATTACGACGCTGTCCTGGCGCTGTGGCAGGCGTCGGCAGGCGTGGGATTGCGTTTGGCGGATGAAAAAGAGCACATCGCTCGCTATCTGAGACGAAATCCTGGCCTCAGTTTCGTGGCACATCGAAACGGGCGGCTGGTGGGTGCGGTGCTCTGCGGGCATGATGGCCGTCGGGGATACATTCATCACCTGGCGGTGGCGGCCCCGCATCGCAGGCAGGGCATTGGCCGGGCGCTGGTGGAGCAGGCGCTGGCGGGTTTGAGTGTGATCGGCATCCAGAAATGTCATCTATTCGTCTTCCAGGATAACGACGAGGCCATCGCCTTCTGGCAAAAAATCGGCTGGTTCGAACGCAATGAGTTGCTGGTCATGTCGCGCCTGGATGGGGACGCCAACGCATGAGTATCACTGTCGCGGCGATGCAAGTTGAAGACTGGGATGCGGGATGCGATGATGTTGGGATGCAGGAGCAAGGTGGGAATTGGCGTCATGCCCCGATTTTCCAAACTGGTGATGACTTGTTAAACTGATGTCCATGCACCAACTTGATCTGCCATTGTCCCCAAGTCACCGTCTCGAGCACAGCCCGAACCAATCTTATTACGCTAGATTGACGAACGCGCTCAGTCAGGACCTGGACTTCCACCATCAAGATAGCAGCTATGCGTCACATAACTACCACGCATTTCCTGCAAAGTTTCCACCGCAATTACCGCGGGCGTTTATCCGGGCATTGACAAATCCCGGCGACGCGGTGCTGGATCCGATGATGGGTTCTGGTACAACGATCCTGGAAGCGTTTCTTGCTGGCCGTCGAGGGATTGGCTGTGACATCGATCCACTGGCGGCGCTAATCACGAAGGTCAAAGTCACGCCACTCGACTCAGATCGAGTCCGATTGCAGGCAAACGAGTTACTCACAAAAGCTACGCAAATGCTCAACGGGGGCGCTGCCAGCCAGCCTTCAATCACCGAAAACCATTTCGATCCCAAAACCCGAACATTTATCGATTATTGGTTCCATGATAACACACAGGCAGAATTGGGCGTTCTCATAGCTGGGATAAACGCTATCCCCGATCCCGACATGAAGGCATTCTTCCAACTGGCCTTCTCCGCCATTATCATCACCAAATCAGGCGGAGTGTCTCTGGCGCTCGATTTGGCCCATACCCGCCCGCATCGAGCAAAACTTGTTATGGATGTAAACGGCTCGATTTTGTATGGGCGGGAATTGGCGGAGAATCCTCTCCCCCGCACAAAGTATGTCACAAAAACACTGAGATCGCCCCTCGTGGAGTATCAAAAACGGATTCGCCAAAATTTGAACCACCTGGTGGCTGCGGGACAAGGCGCAATTACGCCTGGCATTCTTTTTGGCGACGCTCAAAGCCTGCCAATCCAGAGCGACTCAATCGATCTCATCGTGACATCGCCCCCCTACGCTTCTAATGCCATCGATTACATGCGTGCTCATAAGTTTTCACTGGTTTGGATGGGCTATCCAATTCAGGCCTTGGGAGACAAACGTCGGG
>DUEF01000201.1 GCA_011176555.1 Caldilineae bacterium | reverse complement strand
TTTATCTGCCACCCGATCGGCGCTGGCCTTCTGGCCGGAGAACGATTTCACTCTATTCGCTACTGAGGCATTGGAAGTGGCGTCACGACAATCACTCCTAACTCTAACCGACACCGATTTCACGCGCACAGTGCATCAGGCTATGCTGGCAGTGCTTTCGGGCGAGATGGACGCTATCACCGCTGCCAGCGCCGCCAGCGAAAATTGGTAAATCTTATGGACCGACTCTACACACCCTGGCGATGGGACTACATGGTGAATCCTAAACCTACCAACTGCCCTTTTTGCGAGTATCTGGCTCAAGGCGTCGAACATGACGCCGAAAACTACATTCTGGCCCGCGGCGAACACGCGTTTATCGTGCTCAACCGTTATCCCTACAGCAACGGTCATCTCATGGTCTTGCCCAACAGGCACGTTAGCATGCTCACCGACCTTGATTCCGCCACGCTATCCGAATTGATGCTGCTCACCGCCTACAGCACCGACATTCTCAAACGCGCTTACCACGCCCACGGCTTCAACGTCGGCATCAACCTGGGCAAAGCGGCCGGCGCAGGCATGGAGCCACACCTCCATATCCACGTCGTGCCCCGCTGGGAGGGCGACACCAACTTCATGCCGGTCATCGGCCACACCAAAGTCCTGCCAGAATCGCTGGATGACACCTACGCCCGTTTGCGAGCGTTGGTGAATGAGACGCCGTTTCTCCCAAAAACGTAAGATGGAGAGGAGCACATCCAAAAGGTTTTGTTGATACGGATAGGCTTGTACTGAGCGAAGTCGAAGTAAAAAACACGGGAAAATCAACAAAAAATCCGTGTTCACCCATCCGTGTTTATAAAAACGAACGCACACAACACACATTCACAAACCGCCGACAATCCACAAGGAGACCAGACATGGATCTACACCTCAACGAAGAGCAACTGATGATCCGAGACGCCGCCCGCGACTTTGCTCAGAATGAGATCGCGCCAGTGGCCGAGCACTACGACCAGGCAGGCGAGTTCCCAATGCCCATCATCAAACAGATGGGCGAGATGGGATTCATGGGGATCGAAGTGCCTGAAGACTACGGCGGAGCCGGCATGGACACCATCGCCTATGTGCTGGCGATGGAAGAAATCGCCAAGGCCGATGTCGCCACTTCCACCATCATGTCGGTGAATAATTCCCTTTACTGCCACGGCATTCTGATGTTTGGCACAGAGGAGCAGAGAAAAGCATGGATTCCGCCTATCGTTTTAGGAGAACAAATCGGCGCGTATGCCCTGACCGAACCGATGTCGGGTTCCGACGCCGGCACCATGCGCACCCGCGCCGAACTCAGCGAAGATGGCAGCCACTACGTTATCAACGGCATCAAATCCTGGATCACCTCCGGACCGGTCGCCCATCGCATCGTCATATTCGCTAAAACCGACCCCGACGCCACGCCCAAACATCGCGGCATCTCCGCCTTTTTGATTGAGACCGACCAGCCCGGTTTCACAGTCGGCAAGACCGAACCCAAACTGGGGATTCGCGCTTCGGCCACGTGCGAAATCATGTTCGACGACTATCGCTGTCCGGTCGAGAACATACTCGGCAAACCGGGAGAGGGTTTCAAAATCGCTATGACCGTGCTCGACGCGGGCCGCATCGGCATCGCCGCACAAGCGCTGGGCGTCGCCGAGGCCGCGTACGACGCCAGCGTGCAATATGCTCGTGAACGCGTAGCGTTTGGCAAGCCCATCGGCGCTTTTCAGATGATTCAGCAGAAGATCGCCGACATGAAAACCCGCATCGAAGCCAGCCGTTTGCTGATCTATCAGGCCGCCCTGGCCAAAATGGCGTCGAAAAAAAGCGGCGCTCGCTACACCACCGAGGCGGCGATGGCCAAACTCTTCGCCAGTGAAACCGCCATGTACGTCGCCCATCAGGCCGTACAGATCCACGGCGGCATGGGCTACTCCAAAGAACTGCCGATCGAGCGCTACTTCCGCGACGCCAAGATCACCGAAATCTACGAAGGCACCAGCGAGATTCAGCGCATGGTGATCGCCCGCAACGAGTTGAAGATCCGCTAGCAAACGCGGAATAGAACGCTGATGGCGCAGATGGCGCAGATAAAGGCGGATTTCTTTGTTTTTTGTATTGAAACCCGATTGAATAATTCTCAAGCATGGAGAGTAGCAAACATAGCCGAAAAATCTGCGCAAATCCGTATTTTCTGCGTCATCTGCGTCCGATTTAGTACTGCTTAAGGAAAAAACACCATGCGTGCAGTGATATTTCGAGAACATAGCCCCAGCCTCGATGTTTACGAGGTCGTCGACGACATGCCCACGCCGGAGATCGGCCCGGACGATGTACTGATCAAGGTCCATTTTGCTGCGCTCAACCGCCTGGATGATTTCGTGCGGCGCGGCTGGCGAGGCCTGGATCTGGAGATGCCCCACATCCCGGGCTCGGACTTCGCCGGAGAGATCGCGGCGGTGGGGGACCACGTCAGGGGGTGGGAGATAGGACAGCGGGTGACCGGCAACCCCACGCTGTTCTGCGGGCAATGCCGCTATTGCCAGCGCGGCGACCAGCACCTGTGCGAACGATTCTCCATCGTCGGCGAGCATGTACGCGGGGCCTACGCCGAATACATGCGTCTCCCCGCCCGCAACCTCATCGCCGCGCCCGATGGCTTCGACCTGAAACTGGCAGCGGCAGGCAATCTCGTCTTCCTCACGGCCTGGCGCAACCTGATCGTCGATGGCGGACTGAGGCCGGGCGAAACCGTGCTGGTGGTAGGCGCGGGCGGTGGCGTGAACATGGCCAGCATCCAACTGGCGAAACTGGCCGGGGCCACGGTCTGGGTGATCGCCAGCAATGCCGAAAAGGCCGAGAAGGCGCTGGCGCTGGGTGCAGATTGGGCGCTCGACCGCAGTCAGGAGCCGCACTGGGGCAAGGCGGTGTGGAAAAAGAGCAACCGGCAGGGCGTGGATGTGGTGGTCGATAACGTGGGCGCTGCTACCTGGTCCAACAGCTTGCGCAGCCTGGGCAGGCAGGGGCGCTTGCTCACGGTGGGCGGCACCAGCGGCTACAAGGCGGATGTCCCGGTCAATATCGTCTTTATCCGCCAGTTGCGCATCATCGGCAGCACCATGGGCAGCATGGAAGACGCCCGCCAGGTCTTCGGCCTCATCTTCGCAGGCAAAGTCACGCCGGTCATCGACAGCATTTATCCGCTCGATGATTATGTCAAGGCGATACAACGGCTGCAAGCGGGCGAGCATTTCGGCAAGATCGTGATTGATGTGACGAACGTATGAAAGAAACCGAACGACAACCGCCAAACAAAACCACCCCAGTAAGCAATCCCCAGATCTGGTGGTGGCTTGCAGTCGCCATCCTCCTCCTGGGCACGGCCCTACGACTCTACCAACTCGGACAGGATAGTCTGTGGGTAGATGAGATCATCACGCAACAGATGACCCAGCGCTCCATCCCGAAGATGCTAAAACTGGTGGGAACGTTTAGCGCTCATCCCCCTCTCTACTACTTGCTTGCGTATCAAAACCGGCTGCTCGGCTGGTCCGATTTCGCCGCGAGATTGACCTCCGCTTTCGCCGGAATCTTGACGATTCCAGTTTTGATCATCCTGGCGCGGAAATTATGGGGAGCCCCAGTCGGATTGGTCGCAGGACTATTGATCGCGCTATGGCCAGTCCATCTTCACTTCAGCCAGGAGGCGAGGCAATACGCGTTACTCATGCTGTTCGCCAGCCTCTCCATGTATTGGCTCTATCGCGGCGTAACCGGAGAAGGCGTCGGCGCATGGATTGGATATGTCATTTCGATCACCGGCGCGCTCTATAGCCATAACTTCACGTTCCTGTGGGTGGCAGCTCAGGTTGTTTTTGTCGGAATTCTGTGGTTCTCTTCACTCTGGCGCGGCGGTATAGCCGGACTGAAGAAAGACGCACGTCGCATTCTCTCACCTTTTGTCCTCTCCCTCATCGTGATCGGCATCTTTTACCTCCCCTGGGCGCCAAGTCTGCTGACGCAAAGCAAACGCCTGGTAGGCGGCGTGTCGATTCCCTCCGCCAAGGGTGCTGGGGGGCTATCTTATGCCACGATATTTACACAAAGCCTGCGGTTTTTCGCGGAGAAAAACGATGTCGTCAAAACGATCTTCGTTGTGTTGGCGTCAATCGGCTTTATTGTCGGAGCCTTGCGGCGGCGCTGGACAACGCTTCTTCTCATTGCGTCCAGCCTGATCATCCCTTTCCTGATCATGGGCATGATCTCGTCATCACACTTCTTCACCGCACGCTATCTATTCCCACTCCTGACGCCGATCATCTTGCTATGTGCAGAGGCATTTCACCCCCTGTTCCGCCTCGGTGATCTGGCGTTCGGACAATCAACACGGGCCTGGACGGCGGGTGTGATTGCACTCTTTCTCATCATCGCGGGACTGGCGCTGTTCCCGATCCAGAGCTACTATCAACAAGAAAAGGAAGATTGGCATGGAGTCGCTCGCCTGCTGGTCGCTCAGAAAGCGCCGGACGATCTCATCCTGGCCGATGGTATGCTGCTCGATAAGGCGGGAGACGCAGGCCGGGTGCAGCAGGCCCTGGGCTACTATCTTCCCGACGAGGCAATCCTCGAAGCAGCCCCGACTTCCGTCCAGGCCCTGCTGGATCATCCCAATCCCAATGCGACGGTATGGGGCGTGCTGTGGTATCAGCACCGACTCGGCGCGCGCGACCAGGTTTCGCCCGATATCGAACTCATCGATTTCTATGATCTGGTCGTGGTTCAAGCGAAAGAGCCCAGCGGCGACATTCTGCAAGATACAACCGCCGTGCTCGAAGCGGTGCTGTTACTACAACGTCATCCTGAATCCCAGCCGGACCTGCACCTGACCCTGGCCGAAATCTACCTGAAACTGGGGAAACCGGAAAAAGCCGCCGAACACGCCGTCGCAGCCATGTTGCTCATCAACCCCGCGAACCCTCGCCTCCTCACCGCCCTGTTCCATGTCCTAGAATCACCGGAGATACAGGAGTGGAACGCCGCATTCGACTTCATCGATCATCTGGAAACAGCCGTGTTGGCCGCCCCGAAATCTGACTTTCCCCACCTGGAACAAACGGCGTTCACTATCGACGGAAGCACACGCGACGCGCTGATGTTGCACCCTCCTGCGAGCCTATCCTACACCATTCACATCCCCCCGAACGCCGCATTTATGACAACATCAATCGCCACCGATCCGGAAACATGGGGCTGGGGAGGCGATGGCGTCACGTTTCAGATCGATATCGAAGCCTCAGGGAAGAGGGAACGAGTATTGGCGCAACACATTAGCAACTCAGAGAGCGACAGACATTGGCGGGATGTCCTCATCGACATGCGTCCGTATCGCGGCATGGACGCGACGATCACCTTTCGCGTGGACCCCGGCCCCGCGGGCGACTTCACCGGAGATCGGGCGGGATGGGCGAAGCCCATATTGTGGCATGAGTCGACTCATAACGCCACACCGCAATAAACCTCGCATGACACTCTTCACCACCTATCTCTCAACCCTGCGCGCCAGCGTACACCCCACCTTTGTTCTGGCCCCCGACCGTCTGTGGCAGATCGATGCGCTGCGCGGGATCGCTATTGTGATGATGGTGGTCTACCATCTCGTGTGGGATTTACGGGGATTGGCGGGCTACGATATCAACGTTTACACTGGCTTCTGGCACATCTGGCAACAGATCACGGCGAATCTGTTCATCGGCATTGTGGGCGTTTCGCTGACGCTAAGCTATGGCCGGGCCAAACAAAAAGGCGGGAATCACGCGGCGCGATGGGGCAAGTACGCGCTGCGGGGGATGGTGATTCTCACCTGGGGCGTCGTGGTCGGCCTCGTCACCTACGCCTTCGATCCATCACATTACGTGCGCTTCGGCATCCTCCACTTGATCGGCGTTTCCATCATCGTCGCCTATCCCTTCCTGCGTTTTCGCTGGTTCAATTTGATTTTGGGCATCCTGCTCCTGTTGTTGGGTCAAATCATCCCCCTGTTTGGGATCGATAATCCCTGGTTGGGCTGGCTCGGCCTCACTGCTTCTCCCCGGCCGGCGTTCGATTACTTTCCCCTCATCCCCTGGTTCGGCGTTGTGCTCATCGGTATCTTTGCAGGGAATATGTTTTTTGCGACAGATGGCAAGGTCGCAAGTCGCAGGTCGCAGGTCGCAGGGCAGGGAGCAGGGGGCGGAGGGCGGGGAGTGGTTTGGCTCCGTTTGATGGGCCAAAATTCTTTGCTCATCTACCTCATCCACCAACCACTACTCATCACCGCCCTCGTGCTGTTGGGCCAGATTCGCCTGTAACCGGCATGTCACGGTAAACTGTTACGATGATCTGCATCATTTACCATCCTCTATCGACGAACTCAATGAACTCATGAGCCAGAAAGAAAACATCACACGCCTTCACCAAATGCGAGAACGCGCGCTGCTCGGAGGCGGTGAAGCGCGCATCCGCCGCCAGCACGACAAAGGGAAATACACCGCCCGCGAACGCCTGGAACTTCTGCTGGACAAAGGCTCGTTCCGCGAGCTCGATCCCTTCGTCACCCACCGCAGCCATAACTTCGGCATGGAAAAGAACAGGCCGCTGGGCGATGGCGTCGTCACCGGTTACGGCACAGTGGATGGCAGATTAGTTTACGTGTTTTCTCAGGACTTCACGGTGTTTGGCGGTTCTCTATCCGAGGCATTTGCAGAAAAAGTCGTCAAGGTCATGGAAATGGCCATGCGCAACGGCGCGCCCGTGATCGGTTTGAACGATTCCGGCGGGGCCCGCATCCAGGAGGGCGTCGTTTCGCTGGCCGGTTATGCCGACATCTTCCTGCTCAACACCATCGCTTCCGGCGTGGTTCCGCAACTGTCGATCATCATGGGACCGTGTGCGGGCGGCGCCGTCTATTCGCCGGCCCTCACCGACTTCATCGTCATGGTCAAAGAGACCTCGCACATGTTCATCACCGGGCCGGAAGTGGTGAAGACGGTGACGCGTGAAGAAGTGACGTTCGAGGAGTTGGGCGGCGCTTACACCCATGCCGCCAAGAGTGGCGTGGCCCATTTCGCCGCGGACAGCGAAACCGACGCCATTTTCTTCGTGCAGCAGCTCCTGAGCTACATGCCCCAGAACAACCTGGAAGACCCGCCCTACGTTCCCACCACCGATGACCCCCTGCGCCAGGATCCCGAACTGGATTCGATTGTGCCCGACCATCCCAACAAGCCCTACGACATGCGCGAAGTGATCAAGCGTATCATGGACGATGGCCGTTTTCTGGAGGTGCACGAGCACTTCGCCCAAAACATCCTGGTGGGGTTTGCGCGGCTGGGCGGGCGCAGCGTTGGCATTGTGGCGCAGCAGCCCGCGGTGTTGGCGGGCGTCCTGGACATCGACGCCTCGGTCAAAGCAGGCCGTTTCGTACGCTTCTGCGACGCCTTCAACATCCCCCTGATCACCTTCGAGGATGTGCCCGGTTTCATGCCCGGCGTGGCGCAGGAGCATGGCGGCATCATCCGCCACGGAGCGAAGCTGTTGTACGCTTATAGCGAAGCTACCGTGCCCAAAATCACCGTCATCACCCGCAAAGCTTATGGCGGCGCCTACTGCGTCATGAACTCCAAACACATCCGCGGCGACCTGATCCTGGCCTGGCCTTCGGCGGAGATCGCGGTGATGGGCCCGGACGGCGCTGTAAATATCATCTATCGCCAACAAATCGCCGAGGCAGAGGACCCGGAAGCGGAGCGGGCGCGGCTGGTCGAAGAATATCGCCAGACCTTCGCCAATCCTTACGTGGCCGCTTCCCGCGGCTATGTCGACGACGTGATCGAACCGCACGAAACCCGCCCCCGCCTGATCAACGCCCTGGAGATGCTGCGCAACAAACGCGACACCAATCCGTGGAAGAAACACGGGAATATACCGTTGTAACTCCATAGGGTGGCGAAGCCACAACCAAATGGCAGCGTGTTGCGTATTGCGTGTTCCGTCAAGTTGGTATCAAGCGAACGGACCACGCACGACGCAATACGGATTTACGCACACACAACACATCACCTATGACAGAAAATAACCCGAACGAAACACCCGACGAACAAGAACAAACGCTACCGGAAATAACACTGGAAGCGCTCCCGGAAACCCTGCGCCAGGCCTGCGCCCGCGCCGGCTGGAACGAACTGATGCCGGTGCAGGCCAAAGCCATCCCCTACCTGCTCGAACAGCGCGACCTGTTGGTGCAGTCGCGCACGGGCAGCGGCAAAACCGGCGCATTCATCCTGCCCATGCTGGAGCGCATCGACACCCGGCAGAAGCACTGCCAGGCGCTGGTGCTGGTCCCGACCCGCGAGTTGGCCAAACAAGTGGCGAAAGAGGCTGAGATGCTGGCCGGAGATAGCGGCGTGCGCACAGTCGCCGTTTATGGCGGCTCCAGCTACGGCCCCCAACTCAAAGCCTTCCGGGAAGGCGCTCACCTGGTGGTGGGCACGCCCGGCCGCATCCTCGACCATCTTCTCAAACGCAATCTCTCGCTGGATAAGCTCAAAATCCTGATTTTCGATGAAGCCGACCGCATGTTGTCGATGGGTTTTTACCCGGACATGCGGGCGGTGCGTAGTTACCTGCCTCAGCATCGCATCAACGCCAGCATGTTCTCGGCGACTTTTCCCACCCGCGTGATTCGGCTGGCGGGCGAATTCCTGCACCAGCCGACGCATCTCAGCCTCAGCAGTGATCACGTGCATGTTGCTGAAACCGAGCATATCTTTTATGTCGTGCCCGGCATGGGGAAAGATCGCAGCCTGGTGCGCATTTTGGAAGTCGAGAACCCCGATTCAGCGCTCATCTTCTGCAACACCAGGGCCAAAGTGCATTACGTGACGACTGTGCTCGGGCGCTTCGGTTACGACGCCGGCGAACTGAGCTCCGACCTCTCACAAAACGCCCGCGAGAAAGTGCTGGAACGGGTGCGTAAGGGCAAACTGCGCTTCCTGGTCGCCACCGACGTGGCCTCGCGCGGCATCGACATCCCCGACCTCTCGCACGTCATCCTGTACGAGCCGCCCGAAGATGCCGAGGATTACATCCACCGGGCGGGGCGCACCGGGCGAGCGGGCGCAGCAGGAACGGCCATTTCCCTGGTGGATCGCCTGGAAGCGAGCAAACTCAGGCGCATCAGCGCTCGCTACAAAATCGACCTACTCGAACGGGAACTGCCCGGCGACGAGGACGTGGCCGCCATCGTGGCCGAGCGGGCGACCGTGCTGCTGGAGGCTCGCCTGCGCGTGCGCGACAAGCTGCAAATTGAACGCATGCAGCGCTTCGCGCCCCACGTCCGCAGCCTGAGCGAAAACGAGCACGGCCTGGAGCTCTTGGCGATGTTGCTGGATGACTTTTATCAGGAAGCCCTGCACGCACCCGAAACCCCGCCGCCGCCCCCGCCAGCCCGCAGATCGGATTCAGACAAACGCTCGCGGCGACGACGAAGGCCGAGAAAGAGAACACGATGAGGAAAACCGTCATCATTCCTCATTGACCACTGCCAATTGACAATTAGCCATTGACCATCACCATGTCCCTCACCATCCGTCTCCCCAACCAAACCTACAACGACTACCTGCCCAAAACCATCGCCCTGGGCACGCCCCTGCACTTCTTTTTGGATTTCGATCTGCTGGTGGCGCGGGATTACGACTCGTCCACGGGTTGGTACGAGCGGGTGAGCGAGCAACCGGCACCGATTCTACAGCAAATCGGTCGGGACCAGTACGCTTTTTGCGGCAAAGTGCTCGCAGTCGAGGTCTTCCGGCGCGAGTTCGACATCTACTACTTCGTTTTGCTCGATTGCGGCGTTCCCGTCAGCCTCACCACCGTCGATTTCGACGCCGATCCCGGCAGCGGCGATCTGGGCCAACACGCGCCGCATCCAGGCCGTTGGCTCATGGGCATCGGCTATCTGGCGCTGGCCTGGGGTGACACCGCCGAACATCCCTGCACCCAAACGCTCTCGGGCACGGTCACTGCGCTCGACCGCCTGGTGCTGCGCCCGGGCCCCGGTTTCGGCCAACTCCGACCGGAAGAGAAACTCCAGCCCCTCTCCTTTGCTCCCGACCAGATTTTTCTCACGCTCAACGTCAGCGATTAGGGCGACCGCGAGGGTGCGCCCCTACGCAGCCTGCTTCTCCCTCTTTGGGATTAAAGCGATCAAACCGCGCAAAGCTTCGTTCACAGCATCCGAATTAGGGAAATACGGCTGGATATCCGGCTCCAAAAAGACCGCTCCCTCTTCTAACTTGAAATTCTGTACACTGATACGGCCATCATCTTTGTAGATTTTTACTTGGTGTCCGCGACGATAGGCCCGATAATGCTTACCTCGCACACCGTCACTAAAATCATATTCGGAACGCAGATCATCTTGCTCTTCAGCTTCGTGATCAGTTTCTATCGGATAATCATTTTTAGTAGTTGCTTTGTTCATAGCATTTCCGCTCCGCATTTGTCGCCTCAAGACAACTGAGCAAACGGATATTTGGCGGTCTCTCGGTGTATGCAACGACCAGAATCCGTCCGCCAGATGACAGGCCTATGTCAACGTAGCGTTCTTCTTCGATCTGAATGGTCTGGATCAGGAATCGTGATGGCAAAAGGATCATCAAATACCGTTTTTGCTTCTTCAAAACTGACTTTGTGCTTTCTGAGATTGATAATGGCTTTTTTATCATGCCATTCAAACGTTAATGTCATGATAGAGTGCGGACGAAGTCGCGTCCTCCAGGTTATTGAGAAAATACCATTCTCCTGTTATTGTACTTGAACAGATAACCATTGACCAGCGGGGGAGCGAAGAGGCCATTCTATCGATGCCTGAAACTCGTTCTTCTCTCATTTGCTCCCGACCAAACTTTTCTAACGCTCAGAGTTACTTGATATCCGCTAGTAGATAGTGGGGTATTGGATATTGGGCCAAGAAACCATCAATACCCGATATCTAATCTCCAGCGCCCAATACCCAAATGTTCAAGAAAATCCTCATCGCCAACCGTGGCGAAATCGCCGTTCGCATCATTCGAGCCTGCCAGGAACGCGGCATCAGCACGGTGGCCGTGTATTCCGACGCCGACCGCACCGCCCTGCATGTGCGGTATGCCGATGAAGCCTACCACATCGGGCCGCCCCCTGCGCGCGAAAGTTACCTGCGCATCGATCGCCTGATTGAAGTAGCGCAGGCGTCCGGCGCTGACGCCATCCATCCCGGTTACGGTTTTTTGGCGGAAAACGCCCAGTTCGCCGCGGCCTGTGGCGACGCGGGCGTCACATTTATCGGCCCCACGCCCGCAGCCATCGCGGCGATGGGAGACAAGATCACAGCCCGGGAAACAGTAGCCAGGGCGGGCGTGCCCCTGGTTCCCGGTTCGGCGCGCGATCTCAGCGACGATGAACTGGCGGCAGCAGCAGCAAAACTCGGCTACCCAGTTTTGGTCAAGGCCAGCGCTGGCGGCGGCGGCAAAGGCATGCGCCTGGTGCATCAGCCCGATGAACTCGTCTCGGCGCTGGCCGCAGCCCGTCGCGAAGCGAAAGCGGCCTTCGACGATGACAGCGTCTACCTGGAAAAAGTGATCGAGGGGGCGCGGCATGTGGAAATCCAAATCCTGGCCGACATGCACGGCAACGTCATCCACCTGGGTGAGCGCGAGTGCTCGATCCAGCGCCGGCATCAAAAATTGGTCGAAGAATCGCCCTCAGTGGTCATCAGCGAGGAAACGCGAGCTAAAATGGGCGCAATCGCCGTGGCCGCGGCCCGCGCCGTCGATTACGTGTCGGCGGGTACGGTCGAATTCCTGTACGACAAGGATGGCAATTTCTACTTTTTGGAAATGAACACCCGCCTCCAGGTGGAGCATCCGGTCACGGAACTGGTCACAGGCGTGGACATCGTCAAGGAAATGATTTCCATCGCCGATGGCCGACGCTTGCGCATCAAACAGGAAGATGTGCAGATGAGCGGCTGGGCCATCGAGTGCCGCATCACCGCCGAAGACCCCGACAACAACTTCATGCCCTCCAGCGGCAAGATCATCCAGTTGCGCGAGCCCACCGGCCCCGGCATTCGCGTCGAATCGGGCATTTACGAAGGGGCTGAGGTCTCGCTTTTCTATGATCCCATGATTGCAAAATTGATCGTGTGGGGCGAAAACCGGGCGGAAGCCATTTTGCGTATGCGCCGTGCGCTCAGCGAATACCGCATCGCCGGCGTCAAAACCTCCATCCCCTTCCACCTGGCGCTCATGGACACGCCCCGCTTCCAATGGGGCCAATTCGACACCGCGTTCCTGGAAACCCACGTTGCGCCCGAGGTGCAGGATATCGACAAACAAAGGCGGCTGGCGGCCATCGTCGGCGCCATGCTGCTGCACGAACGCGGCTTGCGCTCCATCAACATCAGTCATGGCGATGATGCCGCCGACGGCCCCAGCGCCTGGCGTCGCTCCGCCCTGCTTTTGGGTATGAGATCGTTGCTGTAACGTAATGCGTGTTCCGTTCGCCCCTCCGACCTCTGATCTCTCGCCGGTACGGGCGTCCGGACGGACGCCCCTCCGACATCTGACATCCTATGAAATACCACGCTCAAATCGATAATCAAAAGTACGTGATAGACATCAACGATGACAGCAACATCGTCGTCGATGACGAACCCGTGCAGGCGAATTTACTTCAGGTCGGTCCGCTCGGCCTTTATTCCCTGCTCATGGACAACGAATCCTGCGAGTTGGTGGTCGAAGAACAACGTTTCGGGTATCGCGTCACGCTGGGCAGCAACACCTACGACGTGCGGGTGACGGACGAACGCACCCTACGCCTCAATGCCGGTCGCAGCCAATTGACCATACCCACTGGCGAACGCTTCATCAGAGCGCCTATCCCCGGTCTGATCGTCAAAATCCTGGTGCAGGAAGGGGAAGAGATCGCCGCCAACCAGCCTGTGATCATCCTGGAAGCGATGAAAATGGAGAATGAACTGCGCGCCCAGCGCGACGGCGTCGTCAAAGAAATCCTCATCAACACCGGTGAAAGCGTCGATCAAGGGGCGGAATTGATCCTCATCGCTTGAGTTTAAACAGCCTCAATCCCATGCCCGAACAAAATCCCCCCCCTCTCGTCGACGCCCTGGCTCGTTGGGAAGACACGACCCTACAGCGGGTGCTTACGCGCTTTCCGGAGCGCAAAACCGAGTTTTCGACATCCTCCGGCATCCCTGTCCTGCGCCTGCACCTGCCTGAACCCGGCCAGGAGGGCGACTATCTCGACCGGTTGGGCTTTCCCGGCCAGTTTCCGTTCACGCGCGGCGTGCAACCCACCATGTACCGCGGTCGCTTTTGGACGATGCGCCAGTACGCGGGTTTCGGCACGGCCGCCGAGAGCAACCAACGCTACAAATATCTCATCGCCCAGGGCCAGACCGGCCTATCCGTGGCCTTCGATCTGCCCACCCAAATCGGCTACGACGCCGACGATGACATGGCCGCGGGCGAGGTGGGCAAGGTCGGCGTCTCCATCTCCTCCCTGGCCGACATGGAAACGCTGCTCGACGGCATCCCTCTGGACAAAGTCTCGGTCTCCATGACCATCAACGCGCCGGCCTCCATCTTGCTGGCGATGGTGATCGGCGTGGCCCGAAAACAGGGCGTGGCGCAGAAACGACTGCGGGGCACAGTGCAAAACGACATCCTCAAGGAATACATCGCCCGCGGCACCTACATCTACCCGCCCCGGCCCTCGATGCGCCTGATCACCGACCTGTTTCGCTACTGCGGCCAGCACGCGCCCAAATGGAACACGATCAGCATCAGCGGCTACCACATCCGCGAGGCGGGCAGCACAGCCGTGCAGGAGGTCGCCTTCACCCTGGCGGACGGCATGGCCTATGTGCGGGCGGCGCTGGCCGCGGGGCTGGACATCGATGTCTTCGCCCGCCAGTTGTCCTTCTTCTTCAACGCGCACAACAACTTCCTGGAAGAAATCGCCAAATTCCGGGCCGCGCGTCGCCTGTGGGCGCGCATTATGCGCGACCGTTTCGGCGCAAAGAATCCCCGCTCGTGGAGCCTGCGCTTCCACACGCAGACCGGCGGCTCGACGCTGACCGCGCAGCAGGCGGAGAACAACATCGTGCGGGTGACGGTGCAGGCGCTGGCCGCAGTGCTGGGCGGAACCCAGAGCCTGCACAC
>DUEF01000200.1 GCA_011176555.1 Caldilineae bacterium | reverse complement strand
GGGCGTGTGTGACGCCAGTCGAGGAAGGCATGAGGGTGGTGACAGGGGCGAAAAGTCAGAGGTCAGAGGTCAGAAGTCAGAGGTCGGTAGGGGCGCACCCTCGCGGTCGTCCAGAGGCCGGTCGAGTTGATTTTTGGCGGCGGAGATGAGATCGAGGGTCTGGTTCAACTCCTTCTGGCCGAGATCAGGGAAGATGGTTTTGGCCAGGGCGCGGCGATCGTCGTCGGAAAGGATGACGAAGTTGGGGTCCAGGCCCAGATGGTCGGCGTATTGGCGCAGCAACTGGGTTCCGAAGGCGTGGAAGGTCTTGATCGTGATCCGGCCGGCGGTTTCAGCCCCGACCATTTTCTGCAAACGCTCGGCCATCTCGCCCGCGGCTTTGTTGGTGAAGGTGATGGCGAGGATGGCGGCGGGCGCGGCCGCCTTTCCCTGGATGAGATAGGCGATGCGGGCGGTCAGCGTGCGGGTCTTGCCCGTGCCCGGCCCCGCCACGATGATGAGAGGACGGTCGGTGGTGAGGACGGCGGCGCGTTGGGCGTCATTGAGCGGGGCGAGCAGGCTCGTGGTATGCGCTTCAGCGTCGTGATTCAATGCCTGATATTGGGGAGTGGGTATTGGGTATTGCACAGAGACAGGACTGGCGGTGTAAGTCGGAGATGGTTCGCCCACCTCGTCTGGCTTGGGTTTTGGTAATGCTTCGGCGAAAAAGCTCATCTGCGGTGCGGCGTTTTCTTCGCTCCCATCGAAGAGTTTGATCACGCCGTATTCGCCGTCGTAACCGGCGATAGCGGTCACTTCGCCCCGCCTCATGCGTCCGATCCCGCCCGCCAGTTTCTCTCCACCGACCCTGGCGATATCCTCCAGCGGCAGATCGAGCAGGGTGACCAGCTCCGGCCCCAACTCGGCCAACATGCGCTGGTATTCGCGCTGCACGCGCTTGCTGTTGGGGCCCACGCCCACCAGCTCAGAAATGATCTCCGGCAGGGGGATGAGGCTGTAAAAGGGATGGGCGTTGGGCTTGCGGCTCCCTTCCGGGCGGTCGGCCAGCACTTCCACGCGATGGCCCACGCCCACCGTCACCGGCTTGCCGCACACCGGGCAGATGCCGTCGTGTTCCAGCGTGACCGCCGGCTTCCAGTTCACATGGCACTTGCGATGGCCGTCGTGGTGGTACTTGCCCTCTTCGGGGAAGAATTCCAGCGTGCCCAGGCAGCGGGCGGGGTCGCCCGACTGGAGCGCAGCGAACAGGGCGTCGTAGGAGGGCTCGATCTCGAAAAGCGTAGCTTCGCGCGCCAATTTGGGCGGCGAATGCGCGTCGGAACTGGACACTAGGGTGTAGCGATCCAGGTTGGAGACGCGCCAATTCATAGGCGGATCGGAACTGAGGCCGGTTTCCAGGGCGAAGATGTGCGGCGTCAGATCCTCGAAGCACTCCTCCACCGAATCGTAGCCCGATTTCGAGCCCAGCATCGAGAACCACGGCGTCCAGATGTGGGCGGGGATGAGATGGCAGCTCGGATCCACGCCCAAGACGATTTCCAGGAGGTCACGCGAGGGCAGGCCGAGGATGGGACGGCCATCGGAGCGGATATTGCCGATCTTTTCCAATTCGACCTGAATCTGCGCCACAACCTCCAGCGAAGGAGCGAAGATGACGTTGTGCACCTTGCGCGTCTTGCCGCCCTTCTTGTAGATGCTGCTGATCTCGCCCGCCAGCAGGAAGCGCACGGGCCGCCGGCAACTGGCCGGGATGCCTCTCTCGACCCTCTGTGCTATCTCTGGCTTCAATCTGAACAAACCCGACTCTGCTGGCTCCAGATTCTCGTGCATCTCCGCTAGCCAGCCGGGATGCGAAATATCGCCTGTTCCGACGATATCGACGCCCTTCAATTGCGCCCATTTCGCCAGGTTGGGGAAATCCAGGGTTTTGCTGGTGGCGCGGGAGTAGTGGGAATGGATGTGGAGGTCGGCGATCAGGCGCATGAGATGGCAGGGGTTGGGTGTGAGATTCGTCGCTCAGACAGGGGCATCATGTAGGCATTCCGTGTTATGTCTTTCTGAACGACCGCAGGGAGTGAAGAATCTGGCGTTCCATAACAGCGAGACTCTTCGCTGGCGTTTCGAGACCATGAATGTGGCGTGTTTGATCCCCTCAGGGTGACACGTCTGGAGGAAATCGTTGGTTGCAAGAACAAAAGCCAACAGAATCTAACCAACAATACTGTACTCGTACTGGCCTCTGACCGGATCGCCCTCGGCAAAACGGTTCAGGCGAAACAGGTGGGCGGAGAAGAGCGGGTCGGGAGCACGCGTGACCAGATCGGCCATCATCAGACCAAAGGCCGGGCCCAGCTTGAAACCGTGCCCGCTGAATCCGGAACAGATGTAAAAGCCGCTATTGGCCGGGACTTCATCCACGATGGGATGCCAGTCCGGCGTGATGGCGTAGAGCGAGGCGTATCCGCCCATACTTTGGCTCTGCTCCATGACCGGATAGCGGTTGACGATACGTTCGCCCGCTTCCAGCACGAAATCGGGATCGAGTTTCTCGTTGAAATGATCGGGATCCACGATGGCTTCAGCTTCGCTGGGATCGATCAACCCCGACAGCGTTAGCGCTCCAGTCTCCGAACGATAGTACACAGCCTGAACGAAATCCGCCACGACGGGATGCGGCGCTTCAGCGCCCTGCGGACGTCGGAAAAAGGCGACTTGCACGCGGCAAGGGTCGATGGGGGCATCCACGCCCGCCATCTGCGCCACCTGTGCGCCCCAAGCCCCGGTGGCGTTGATGACCACGGGCGCATCGAAGCCGCCGCGAGTTGTGTCCACGCCCTGCACCCTGTCGCTGCTGAAGCGTATGCCCATGACCTCGGTGTTCTGGTAAATCTGAACGCCCAGACGACGGGCGGCTTGGGCGAAGGCGTTCACAGTCAGATAGGGGTCTGCGTAACCGGCCTCCGGCTCCCAGGCCGCGGCCGCCAGGCCTGCTGTATCGATGCCGGGCATGATCCCGACCAACGCTTCTGGCTCCAGCACCTCGGTTTTGATGCCGACCTTTTGTTGCAACGCCACATTGGCTTCCAGCCCCGCCCGGTCTTTCGCCGCGGTCAGGGCCAGGAATCCGGTCTCGGTGAAACCACATTCATCCCCCACCAATTCCTCGAAGTTCTGAAAGACGCGCAAACTGTACAGCGCCATGCGGGCGGTGAGTTCGTTGGAATAGTGCTGGCGGATAACGGCGGAGGACTTGCCCGTGCCACCCGACCCCACCAATCCTTTTTCCACCACCGCTACCTTAATTCCACGTTTGGCCAACTCAAAGGCGGTGCTGCAGCCCATGATGCCCGCGCCGATGATGACGACATCGAGAGTGTTAGACATGATTACTCCTTAAAAATGATGGTGAATCTTAATCATTGAGCCTGTTGTGAGCATTATAAAGCACAGCCCCCATGCCCCCAAGGATGAACCATGATGAGTCGAGCCTGCTCGCTCATTTGTCATCCGCAACAAATAAGCCAAAAAAACCTTGACAACAAAGATTTTTGGGTGTATATTGAAACTAGACTGACTGGTCAGTTTAGTATTTCAGACACGTTTTCGTTCGACTTGACGTCATCTTACCGACAGGAGGTAAAAATGAGCAGTCTCGTTATCTTATTCATCATCTGGATCATCATGGGTGCGGGGCTCGGCTACTACGCCACCAGCATCTTCAAGGGCGACCGGCCTTACGGCGTCAACGGCGACCTCATCGCCGGCATCCTCACCGCCATCGTAGTGGGTTTGATGGACTGGTTCATTGTGCCGATGGTCTTTCCCAATTTCGGCCAGGGGATGATCTTCCTGGCGTCGATTTTAGAACCCCTGCTGAGCATCTTGATCGTGCTCTGGTTGATGCGGTACATTAAAAATCGGTAGACCAGGAAACCAGGACACCGGTAAACCAGGAAACCAGGAAACCGGGGGAGTCTCGTTAGTGCACGGTCTCCCGGTCTACTGGCCTACCGGTCTACCAACCTCCCACCACTACCCCGGTAAAATTCCATGACTTCAGCAACCGCAAAAAAAGAAGAGCGCATGGCCGCGCGGCGGGAGCAAATTTTGCAAGCGGCTATCGCCTGTTTTTCTCGCAAAGGCTACCACTTGACCACGATGGATGACATCGTCGCCGAGAGCGGCATGAGCAAGGGCAGCCTGTACTGGCATTACAAGAGCAAAAAGGACATCCTCATCTCTGTGGCGGAGTGGTACTTCAGCCAGATGATGGGAGAGATGATGGGGATGGCTCAACAGGCCCCAACCGCGACGGATCAGATCAAGATGCTCCTGGCGTTCGTTGTCGAGATGATGGGTGCTGAGGACGCGCTGCTCAACGTTTTCTTCGATTTCTATGCCGAGACGCGCCATGACGATGAAGTCACCGACGCTGTTCGAGAAGTGATGATGCCCTTTATCGACGCCATCGCCGACATCGTCGCGGAAGGGGTGGCCAGCGGCGAATTCAGGCCGGTCGACGCCCGCACTGTGGCCGTGACCTTCATGGCCGCGGGGGATGGCCTGTTTTTGTACAGGGCGATCCTGACCGAGCAATTCGACTGGCGCGGCGTGGCCGAATTCTTCTCCGAAATGTTCCTGGCCAGCCTGGCGCCGGAACCAGGGCGGGAGCCGCAGCCATGAGCCCGGCCAAGACCTACGCGGTGATGATGAAGGAAACGCGTCACATCCTCCGTGACCGCACCACCTTCCTCCTGCTCCTGCTCATCCCGATCGCATTGATGATCATCTTCGCCTATGCTCTGGCCGTTGACATCAAAGAAGTGCCCATCACCTTGCTCAACTACGACCGCGGCGTCTACTCGCGGGATTATGTGACGATGCTCTCGAACAGTCAGGACTTGGTGGTGGGCCAACCCGCAGAAAACTACGCCCAGATCGAGGACTGGTTCGACCGTAGCCTGATCAAGGCCGTGATCGTGATCCCGCCCGACTTTTCCGAATCGTTGCAGGCGGGCCAGCCGGCCGACATCCAATTGCTGGTGGATGGCACGGATCCGGCGACCGCCGAATTCGCCATGAATCACATCCTCAGCCGCAGTTTGGTCTTTGGCTACGAGGTGGCGGTCGAGATATTCAGCCGGCAAGCGGGGGCGAGTGCGCTGGCCGCGATCAAGGAGCCGCTCGATCTGCGGGTGCGCACCTGGTACAACCCCGGCCTCAGCAATCAGGTCGGCATCGTGCCTGCGCTCCTGGCCCTGGTGCTCAACCTGCCAGCCCTGGCCGTGATGACATCGCTCGTGCGGGAGAAGGAGTTGGGCACGCTGGAGGCTCTTTTCGCCACGCCTCTCAGTCGGGGTGAGTTGCTGGTCGGAAAGATCATCCCTTACGTGTTCTTCAGCCTGATCAGCGCCATCTTGTGTGCAGTCGCTGCGGTCAGCATCTTCGATGTGCCCTTCCGCGGCAGTTTCCCCCTGTTTCTACTGTTCTCGACCATCTTTTTCCTCGCCGCTTTCAGCATGGCCCTGCTCATCTCCATCTTTTTGCCCACCCAGGCCGCCGCGGCCATTGGCGGTTTGCTGATTTTCATCTTTCCCGCCTTCTTCATCAGCGGCATCTTCTTTCCGGTCTCGGCCTTTCCCGATATGGTCAAGATGGAGGCGTCTTTCATCCCCTCCACGCCCTTCGTCGCCATCGTGCGGGGATTGATGATCAAAGGTCAGGGATTGGAAGCGCTCTGGCCCCAGGCCGCACTGATGCTGGGCGTTTTCGTGGCCATGACGCTGCTCTCAATTCTCCTGTTCAAAAAGAAGATTGCCTAACGTAGGGGCGAGGCTCGCCCTCGCCCATCACCAGGCGACCGTAAGGGTACG
>DUEF01000020.1 GCA_011176555.1 Caldilineae bacterium | reverse complement strand
TAAGCAGCCACAGCGATCGGGCCAAGCAAATGTGGGGCCAACAGATTACTGACATAAATCGAGGTGGGACCATCGATCGCCCCGATGATGCCAATCGAAGCGGCTTCGTTGAGATCAAAACCGAGCAGCAATGCCAGCATCAATGTGCCGAAGATGCCAAATTGGCCTGCCGCGCCCAACAACATCATCTTAGGGCGCTCCAGCAGTGGCCCGAAATCAGTCATCGCTCCAATACCGATAAAAATCAGCAAGGGAAAAAGCTCGTTCGCAACACCGGCCTTGTAAAGGATATCAAGCAACCCTCCGCTCTCCACCATCGGCGACAACGGTAAATTGGCGAGAATCGCGCCGAAACCGATAGGCAGCAGCAACACCGGCTCGAATTCTTTGCTGATCGCCAGGTAGATCAGCACACCCCCCACCAACATCATCAAAACGCCGCCAAGGGTCAGATTGAGAGGGCCTTCCAGCAACGGCGAGTGCAAAATGGCTTCCACAATCAGGCCTCCTCGAATTTGAGAAGCACGTCATCGTACGCCACTGATTGCCCCTCCTGCACCAAGATCTCACTCACAACGCCATCACCTATCGAACTGATCGGATTCTTCATCTTCATCGCTTCCAACACGAGCAATTGCTGGGCCGTTTGCACTCTGTCTCCCGGTCGTACGCCGATGCTTAGCACCACGCCCGGCATCGGCGCTCGAAGCTCCGTCTGCGCCCGGCGCTCGGACTGCGCCCCACCGCTCTCCACTGCACCAACATCCGGTGGAGGCGTTTGGATTCCCTCCGCTGGCCGGGGAATCGAGAGAGGTGGGGCCATCCGCACAGCGAACGCTTGCCCATCCACCACAACCTGATAACGTCCCTCTCCCGCCTCCTCCACCTCGACCACGTAACGCTTCCCGTCGATTTCAATGGCATAACGCTGCATCAGTTTCGCCTCCCTGGTCGCCAGACGCGTTGTTGCTGCACCCGACCGGCCAGCGACCAATAATCCACCTCCTCCTGCATGGGAGAAGTAGCCGTATGGGTTACGCCTCCGAAACTCTTCTCGGCCCGATAAGCCTGCACAGCCGTGGCGATCACTGCCACAAGATCAGGGCGCAGCCCCTCTTCCGGAGAGGACAAAGTTTCATCACGCCTGACCGCCGTCTCCGGCTCAGGCTCCTTGTCCAATTTCAGCAAAAGGGCAATGAGCCCCCACAGCATCGCCAACACGAAAAAAACCAGGCTCATGCCCATGATGGTTAAATATAGACCGGTTTGTAATGCTTCGTTCATGGCTAACTCTCTCAAAAGAGTGATGACTGAAAACGATGACTTGTCGGCTAGAGCGGCACCAAACCATGCTTCTTAGATGGATTTTGCTGCACTTTGCTGCGTAAAACTTCCAGGGCCCGCACAAGCTTGATGCGCGTCTCTTGCGGCTCGATCACTTCATCGATGAGCCCTATGCTGGCAACGACATAGGGGTTATAGAATTTCTTCCGGTACTCCTCCGCAAACGCCCGCTCCGCCTCCTCACGGTTCTCCGCCTGGGCCAATTGCCGGTGATAGAGAATCTGTACAGCGCCATCGACGCCCATCACGGCGATCTGAGCCGTGGGCCAGGCGAAGGCGAAATCACTCCTCATCTCCTTGGAGCTCATGGCAATGTATGCCCCTCCCATCGCCTTGCGCAGCACGATCGATATTTTGGGGACGGTAGCTTCGCTATAGGCAAAAATAATCTTCGCCCCGTGCCGGATCACGCCGCCATGCTCCTGATGCACCCCGGGCATAAATCCCGGCGTATCGACAAACGTCAGTACAGGGATGTTAAAGGCATCGCAAAAGCGGATAAAACCGGCGATCTTGTCGCTCGAATCGATGTCTAGCACACCGGCCAGGTAGTTGGGCTGATTGGCCACCACACCCACCGTGTAACCATCAAGCCGCGCAAAACCGACAACGGCATTCGCAGCGTAAGCAGCCTGCACTTCCAAAAAACTGCCCGGGTCGAACACCAGCCGGATCACGTCCTTGATGTTGTAGGGCGTGTTCTCATCCGCCGGAACCAACGTATTGAGCGCTACCTCCCGCCGTTCCGGAGGATCGCCAACCGGCATCCGCTGCGGCGTCTCCAAGTTATTCTGGGGAAGATAGGTTAGCAGCCTTTGCACCAACGCCAGCGCTTCCTGTTCATTATCCGCAGCGAAGTGCGCCACCCCGCTGACAGCGTTGTGCGTTGCAGCGCCACCGAGATCCTGGAAACTAACATCCTCCCCCGTCACCGTCCTGATCACCTCTGGCCCGGTTAGAAACATGAAGCTGGTGTCGTTCACCATGATCACGAAATCGGTCAGGGCGGGTGAATAAACCGACCCGCCCGCACAAGGCCCCATCATCACCGAGAGCTGGGGAATGACGCCCGATGCTAACACATTTTGCGTGAACATCTTGCCATATCCCGCCAACCCTCTCACCCCCTCCTGAATCCGCGCTCCACCTGAATCCAGCAGCCCGATCAGGGGAATGCCATTCTCCAACGCCAATTTCTGCACCTGCACGATCTTATTGGCGTGCATCTCCGCAAATGACCCGCCCAAGACCGTAAAATCCTGCGCGTACACAGCGACTCGCCGCCCTTTGATTTTGCCATACCCGGTGACGACGCCATCCCCCGCAAAACGCTTACGGTCCATGTCAAAATCATGGATTCGGTGCGTCACCAGCAATCCCAATTCCTGGAATGTCCCCTCATCCAGCAGCAGCGCCAAACGCTCACGCGCCGTCAACTTTCCATGTCGATGCTGTTGCTTGACGCGCGCCTCCCCCCCGCCTTGCATCGCCCGCTCTCGCCTTTGCTGAAGTTCTGTCAGGGGGTCCGTCATAGTGCGCCTCGTTGCAACAATCGACTTTCAACAGGATGATTGTTGCATTATAATCGTATTGGGGCGACATAGCGAGATTCGGGGTCCTTCAATTGCGCCCCAGCGCCCCAATACCCGTCGTCATGTCGAAGCGAAGCGAGACATCCCCTTGCAGACGGACAATCGTTTGTTACCGGGGGGGTGAATATCGGGGGGATGTCTCGTTGCACTCGACATGACGTTCGTGTGGCGTGTGACGGATGCGAGGCGCTTACTTAATCTGCAATCTTTGATCTTTGGCCCGCAAGTAGGATAATGACTATCCGTTCCTCCTGCAACGCGAGTCACCCGCCTGATGACGACAATCAAGCAAAAACGCTTTTGGCTGCTCCTGATCGCACTACTGCTCGCCGGCCTTGCCCTGGCGACGGTGCTACTGTGGCTGCAACGACCAACCCCACACACAGCCCCCGGCTGGGCTCGCCTCTCGACCAGCTCGGGTGACATCCCCTCTCCAGGCCCCGGCTCCCAACAAACCGCCAGCCTGATCCTGGACATCGACGGGAATGGTCTCAATGACTTCGTCATCGCCGAGCGCGGAGCGGCCCCCTCGCTGCTTTGGTTCCGGCGGGAAGCGAGCGGCTGGCGCAGATACATCATCGACGAGCGCCAGGTGCGCATCGAGGCCGGCGGCGCTGCCTTCGATATCGACCAGGACGGCGATCCCGACATCGTGATGGGCGGCGATTCCAGCAGCAACCAGGTGTGGTGGTGGGAAAACCCGCACCCCGATTACCAGCCAGACGCTCCGTGGACGCGACACCTGATCAAGAATTCGGGCGAAAACAAGCACCACGACCAAATTTTCGGCGATTTCGACCACGATGGCCAGGTCGAGTTGGTGTTCTGGAATCAGCGCGCCTTCAAACTGTTCCTGGCCGAGATCCCCGAAAACCCCCGCCAGGCGGACGCATGGTCCCTGACCGAGATTTTCTCATGGGACGAGGGTCAACTGGAAGGCCTGGCCAAAGCGGACATCGATGGGGACGGCGATCTGGATCTGGTGGGGGGAGGACGATGGTTCGAGTTCAGAGATGAGGGCGGGTTTACAGCCCATGTCATCGATGCCGAGCAGGGCTTTAGCCGCGCGGCCGCCGGACAGTTGATTCCGGGCGGAGGAGCGGAGGTCGTGTTCGTTTCCGGAGATCGCACCGGCCCACTCAAATGGTATCGCTGGGATGGCGAGGCCTGGGCGGGCGTTGATTTGCTGGGCTTCAAGGTGGATCACGGCCATTCGCTGCAAATCGCCGATGTCGACGATGACGGTTTTGCGGACATTTTCGCCGCCGAGATGCGCTTGCACAATCGCAACCCGGATGCCAAAGCCTGGATTTTCTATGGAGATGGAAACGGAAACTTTATGTCGAGTATCGTCTCCCAAGGTTACGGCAATCACGAATCCCGCCTGGGCGATCTGGACGGCGATGGCGATCTCGACATCCTCAGCAAGCCCTACGACTGGGAAACGCCCCGCATCGATATCTTGCTCCAGCAAGGGGCCATGAACCCGGCCGACCGGCTTTCACTCGACCAGTGGCGTCGACACGTGATCGATGACGACAGACCCTGGCGCGCGCTTTTCATCACATCAGCCGACATCGACGGCGACGGCTGGCAGGACATCGTCACCGGCGGCTGGTGGTATCGCAATCCCGGCGCAGCGGGCGGCAACTGGGAGCGCCGCGAGATCGGCGCGCCCATGCGCAACATGGCGCTCGTCACCGATTTCGATGGCGATGGCGATGCAGACGTGTTGGGCACACAGGGACTGGGCTCCGAGCCCAACAACGCCTTCGCCTGGGCCCGGAACGATGGCGGGGGTCAGTTCACCCTGTTCGAGAATATCGACAATGGTCAGGGTGATTTTTTGCAAGGTGCAGCCGTCGCCCGTTTTGCTCCCGACCGCTCGCTGGGCGCGGCCCTCTCCTGGCATGATGGCGGGCCCGGCGTGCAGATGCTTTCCATCCCCGCCGATCCTGTTTCCGACCGCTGGCCCGTCATCCTGGCATCTCCTATCACTCAGGCCGAAGCGCTGAGCGTCGCTGACATCGATCGTGATGGCGACCCCGACCTACTGCTGGGAACCCGTTGGCTGCGCAACGACCTGCCCCAAGCCTGGACGCCATTCACGCTCCACGCCCCTAGCCCTCCCAACAACCAGCCCGACCGCAACCGCCTGGCCGACATCGACGGAGACGGTCGTCTCGACGCCGTGATCGGCTATGAAGCCGCCAACAAACCCCGACATCTGGCCTGGTACAAACAGCCCGCTGACCCCACCGCCTTCTGGTCCGAACATATCATCGCCACAATCGCCGGTCCCATGAGCCTGGATGTGGCCGATATGGACGGAGACGGCGATTTGGATGTCATCGCGGGCGAGCATCGTCCGGCGAAACCCGCCAAAGCTTCGCTTTTCCTGTTCGAGAACCAAGATGGTCATGGGCTGCATTGGAAACGGCATCGCATCCACCAGGGTGATGAACATCACGACGGCGCTCAGGTGGTGGACATCGACAATGACGGCGATCTGGACATCATCTCTATCGGCTGGACGCACGGTGCGGTGCTTCTGTACGAGAATCTTGCGAGATAGCGTCACACTGTAGCGTGTTCGCATCTGATTCTTGCCTGGATTCACCCCCGCAAAGGATAATGGATCATCAACTCCTGTCGAAGTCTATTTGCGATCACTGACTAACGCAAAGGAGCCAACCATGCCGGAAATCACTGAATCCCGCCCGCAAACTGACGCCCCGCCCGTGCTCGAAACCCGCCATCTGCGCCGGGAGGTGGGCGGCGCTGTGTTGGTGGACGATGTGACTATCACTGTAACTCAGGGAGAGGTGGTGACCATCGTTGGCCCCAGCGGCGCCGGGAAATCATCGCTGCTGCGCCTGCTCAACCGCCTGGATGAACCCAGCAGCGGCGAAATCTTCCTGGACGGGCAGGATTATCGCTCGATCCCGCCGCAGGCGTTGCGTCGCCGCGCCGGGATGCTCATGCAATTGGCCTATCTCTTCCCTGGTACGGTGAACGACAACATCCGTTTCGGGCCCCGGCAGCAGGGAAAAGACCTGACCGCGGCGGAAATCGAGGATTTGCTGGCGCGGGTGGGGCTCTCGAACTTCGGCGGGCGAGATGTGGCCAAACTTTCCGGCGGGGAGGCGCAACGGGTGGCCCTGGCCCGCACATTGGCCAACGATCCCGAACTTTTGTTGCTGGACGAGCCCACCTCGGCCCTCGACGAAAGCGCCAAGGCGGAAGTGGAAACGCTGCTGGTGGAGATCATGCACGAGAGGGGGCTCACCTGCCTGTGGGTGACTCACGACCTGGCGCAAGCGGAGCGCATGGCCACCCGTATCATGCTCATGGAAAAGGGGAAAATCGTCCACACCGACCTGAGCAAGGAGGAGATTCATGCTCAATCAGTTCTTTCATGATCCACTGAGCCTGGGCGTAGCGCAGGCGATCGTCGCCACGGTCATGGCGTTGGTAGTCATGCTGATCGCCCATTTCGCCCGGATTCATCTCGAACGGGAAATCCTCATCGCCCTGGCGCGGGCATTCGTGCAGGTGCTGGCGGTGGGCTCCGTGCTGCTGCTCATCTTCGAAGGCCCGGTAGTCGTCGGCTTTCTCATCCTAGGACTGATGATGTTGTTGGCCGCGCAAACCGCCTCGCGCCGCGCCCAGGGCATGCCCCAGGCCTTCCGCGTCTCGCTGACCGGCATCGTCCTGGGGGCGGGCCCGGTCATCGTGCTCATGGCCTGGATGGGCGTGATCGACACCAAGCTCACGGTGCTGATCCCGGTGGGCAGCATGATCGTCGCCAACAGCATGACCACCACCTCCCTGGCGCTGGATCGCTTTCGGGGAGAAATCAGCTCCCATGTCGGGCATATCGATGCGGCGCTGGCCCTGGGCGCCACCCCCAAGGCCGCGGTCGCGCCTTACACGCGGGCGGCGGTGCGCGCCAGCCTCATCCCCCGTATCGATTCGCTGAGTTCCCTGGGCATTGTCTGGATTCCGGGCGTGATGACCGGCATGTTGCTGGCTGGCAGCCAGCCCATCGATGCCGCGCTCTACCAATTCGTGGTCATGGCCATGATCTTCACCGTCTCCGGCCTGGCCTCGCTGATCAGCGCCTCGTTGATGAGCGCCCGCGTCTTCTCTCCCGCGGAGCAACTCGTACTGCGGACGGGAAAGGGGAAGAGATAGTGGGAGGGTGAGAGAGTGGGAGAGTGGGAGGGTGGGAAGGACGGGCGTGTAGAGCGCTAATCCCCGGTTTACTGGTTTCCCGGTTTACTGGCTTCCCGATTCCCCATTCAACAACGCGTACTCCAGGCCATCGGCCAGGGCCTGCCAGCTTGCTTCGATGATGTTAGCGCTGGCTCCGACCGTGCTCCAGGTGCGCTTGCCATCGCGAAAGCTGATCAGCACGCGTGTGGTGGCGGCGGTGGCCATGTGCGTGTCCAGAATACGCACCTTGTAGTCGGACAGATGCACGCTCTCCAGCCTTGGATAGAAGCGTTCCAGGGCCTTGCGCAAGGCCAGGTTCAGAGCATTGACGGGGCCGTTGCCTTCCGCCACCTCGTGGAAGATCTCGCCTTCGATGCGCACTTTGACTGTCGCTTCCGAGAAAAGCCCGCGTCCCTGGCGGTAATCGACATTGGTGGTGAAATCGATCATCTGGAAGGGAGGAGCGTAATCGGGTTGGGTGCGGCGCAAAAGCAATTCGACCGAGGCGTCGGCGGCCTCGAAGGCGTAGCCTTGATGCTCCATTTCTTTGATCTGACCCAGCACGGTGCGCTCTTGTTCACGCGTGATGCCGAGAAGTCCCAATTGCTCGCGTTTGACCGCGATATTATCCTTCCCGGACAGGTCGGAAACCACCACCCGCATCTCGTTCCCCACCAGGGCCGGATCGATGTGCTGGTAGCTGTTCACATTCTTGACCACGGCGTTGACATGCACACCGCCTTTATGCGCAAAAGCGCTGCGTCCCACATAAGCGGCGTGATCATCGGGCGCAAGATTGGCCAGCTCGCTCACATAATTCGCCACCGCGGTGAGGCGCTGCAACTGCTCCGGCTGCACCGCCTGGATGCCCATCTTCAGATTCAAGTTGGCGATGATGCTGAGCAAGTTGCTGTTGCCGCAGCGCTCGCCATAGCCGTTGATCGTTCCCTGCACGTGCACCGCGCCCGCGCGCACGCCGGCCAGGGCGTTGGCCACGCCCACCTCGCTATCATTGTGGGTGTGAATCCCCAGCGGCGTCGTGATCCCGGCCGCTCGCAGCTCGCCCATGATGCGTTCGATATCCCAGGGCATGGAGCCGCCGTTGGTGTCGGCCAAAACGATGCAAGCAGCGCCGCCGCGCACCGCCGCTTGCAGGGTGCGGATGGCATAATCGGGATCGGCCCGGTAACCATCGAAGAAATGCTCGGCGTCGTAAATGACCTCTTTGCCATTTTCCTTGAGATAGGCCACTGTGTCATAAATCATGGCCTCGTTCTCGTCCAGGGTCGTGCGCAACACGTCGAACACGTGCAGGTCCCACGTCTTGCCGAAAATGGTGACGACCTCGGTGCCGGTGTCCAGCAGCATCCGCACCTGCGCATCCTGCTGCACCGGCGTATGGGCCTTGCGCGTGGAGCCGAAAGCCGCAATTTTGGCCTGTTGCAGGTCGAGTTCGGCCTGGGCGCGGGTGAAGAAATCCATATCCTTGGGATTGGAGCCCGGCCAGCCGCCTTCGATGTAGTGTACGCCCAATTCGTCCAGCTTGCGGGCGATGCGCAGTTTGTCGCCGGAAGAGAAGTTGACGCCTTCGCCCTGGGTTCCGTCGCGGAGGGTTGTGTCGTAAAGTTGTATGGTCATGGGATACCTTTATCTGTTCTGATGTTGTTGAAAGAAACTCAGATAGGAAGAAACTCAGATGGAGCAAACATAAAACATCAGCGTTTCTCCCTATCAGAGTACTCGTGATAGTTCTATTTGTTGTCCACGCATTTTGCCAATGTTGACGCCAGTAGACTATTGCAAACGCGCACGGATGTCGCCGGCCAGCCGATCCAGCACATCCCGGTCGCTGCGGCTGAAATCCCACGCCAGGACGATGGCGTCGTTGTGGTAGCGCGGGAGCAGATGCAGGTGAAAATGGAAGACATCTTGCTGTGCGGCCAGGCCATTGGATTGGATGATGTTCAGGCCGTCGCACGCTGACGCCGCTTGAATCGCCCGCGCGATCTTGACGGTAGCCTGGAAAATGGCCGCCGCCAGATCGTCATCGAGTTCGTAGATGGTCTCGCGATGCTCGCGGGGGATGAGCAGCACCTTGTAGGGATTCGGTTGATTGAGATCCATGAAAGCCATCACCAGATCGTCCTCATAAACAACACTGGCCGGGGCCCGACCGGAAACGATTTGGCAGAAAATGCAATGACTCATAACAGGTGTTTGGTGTATAATCGGAGTCGTGACACTACTTGGAGGTGAAAAGAATGCAATTAGAAGACTATTTCGACTTTCTAGCGCCTAATGACATACGCATCAAGGGCAGTCGTATCGGCATCGAAACGGTGCTTTATGAATATATCCATCGTAGCAAGACGCCGGAGCAGATTGACGAGCGCTTCTGGAGTATCAGCTTGGAGCAGGTCTACGCTACGATTTTGTACTACTTGCACAACAAGGACGAGGTGCATCAGTACATGACGGAGTGGATTGAGTTTGGACGGAGAATGCGCGAAGAGCAGGAGAAAAATCCTGATCCTGTGATATTGAGAATCCGCGCGCTAAGAGAAAAATACGGAAAAGATACGGCTCGAATCGTGGCGGAACAACGAGGTTTGATATTTGCAGAACCTTCGCCCAAGTATGATGTCGAATGAACGAAATCACATTTTTACTTGATGAGCACGTCAATCCTCGGATCCAGCATGGATTGCATTTGCATTGGGACGAAATCTTAGTGTGGCGAGTTGGCGATCCAGGTGCTCCCCCACTGAAATCACCTGATTCAGCCATTTTTGAATGGTGTTATGTAAACGGAGCACTACTCGTCACCAACAATCGTGCGTCAATGCCAGTTCATTTGCGGGAACGTATGGCAGAGGGGAAGCAGGCCAATGGAATCATCATGCTCAATGACAACCTTTCGCTTGGAGAGACGATCGACGACTTGGCAACAATTTGGGCGGCAACTACGCTGGATGAACATGTCGACCTGATCCGGTTTCTCCCGGTTTCTAGTTGGGGATAGATCGCAAATACTCCCGCACCACCGCGCCCATCGCTTGCGTGCCGACCACCTCGATGGTCTGGTCGGGCGCGGCGACGCTGGCGAGATCCGGGGTGCGGTATCCGGCCTGCAGGGCTCGCTCGACCGCTTGTTCGATGGCCCGGGCAGCGCTTTCCTGACCCAACGAGTGCCGCAAAAGCATGGCCGCTGAAAGAATGGCGGCCAGGGGATTGGCGACGCCCTGACCGGCGATGTCGGGCGCAGAACCGTGGATGGGCTCGAACAAACCGGCCGGGCCAGAACCGAGGCTGGCGGATGGCAACATGCCCATAGACCCGGCCAGCATCGCCGCTTCGTCTGTGAGGATGTCGCCGAATAGGTTGCCGCTGACGATCACGTCGAAGTCCGCAGGGCGGCGGATGAGGTGCATGGCCATGGCATCGACCAGTTGGTGCTCCAGTTCCACATCGGGGAACTCCTCGGCCATGACCTGCGTGGTAACGGTGCGCCACAAACGGGAGGACGCCAGCACGTTGGCTTTGTCCACCGAGACGAGCCTGCCCGAACGCTGGCGGGCCGCCCGCGCCGCCACCCGCACCACACGGGCAACCTCCTCTGCCGAATAAACCATCGTGTCATACGCCGACCTCTGACCCCCGACCTCTGATCTCTGTTCTCCCGCCTCCGACCTCGGCCCAAAATACACCCCGCCCGTCAACTCTCGCACGACCAGCATGTCCACCCCGGCCAACACCTCGGGCTTGAGACTGGAGGCGTCGATCAGTTGCGGGAAGATCTTGATCGGGCGCAAATTGGCGTACAGGCCCAGACCTTTTCGCAGGCCCAGCAAACCCTGTTCGGGCCGGACGGAAGCCGCGGGATCGCTCCATTTGGGGCCGCCCACCGCGCCGAGCAGCACGGCATCCGCGGCGCGACAGGCCGCGAGCGTCTCGTCGGGTAGGGGGTGGCCGGTAGCGTCGATAGCGCACCCGCCCAGCAGATGCGTCTCGAACTGGATGTTGAACCCGAATGCCGGCGCCAGATCTTCCAGCACCAGCCGGGTTTCGTGGACGACTTCCGGACCGATACCGTCGCCGGGGAGTAGGACGATGTTGTAGGTTGGCATGAGGCGTCTAACGTCGCTCGTCGTGGTATTCATGCATAGCGTGATTGGCGATGCCCCAGAAGGGCACTCGGATCTCGGTCAATTCGGCCCGATTGAAAGCGGGTTGGTAAGCAGGAGCGATGCGCTGGCCACGACTCTGCGGCTCGGCGGACGCCTGTGACTGAGTGACGGCGACAAAGCTGGTTTCGATGTTGTAGTTGTCAGTAGACATGAGATTCCTCCGGGGTAGGATCAAACGTTAAGACTTGTTTCGTAGAGGGTAATGGCCGCATCCTGCGCCAGCAAATAGCCCAGATCATCGAGACCTTCGAGCAGGCACTGCTTGCGGTAGGCGTCGATGTCGAAGGAGACCTGCTGGCCGTCGGGTAGGATGACGAGTTGGGCGGGGAGGTCGATGAGAATGCGGGTGTCGGGCTGCTCTTCCACCAGATCGAGCAGCAAGTTGACGATGTTCTCGGATAGGGGGATGGGCAACAGCCCGTTTTTGAGGGCGTTGTTGTAGAAAATATCGGCGAATCCGGGGGTGATGACAGCGCGAAAGCCGTAGTCGGTCAGCGCCCAGACCGCGTGCTCGCGGCTGGAGCCGCTGCCGAAGTTGCGCCCGGCAATGAGGATCTCGGCGCCGGCGTACTGTGGTCGGTTCAGAACAAAATCCGGGTTCAGTTCGCCGGTCGAGCCATAGCGCCAGGCGGCGAACAGGCCCTCACCCATGCCAGCTTTGGTCACGGCGGTGAGATAACGGGCGGGGATGATCTGGTCGGTGTCGACGTTTTCGGCACGCAGGGGAACAGCGGTGGCGATGAGGGTGGTGAATGGGTTCATAAAGATTGCGGATTGCGAATTGCGGAATGAGTGCGAAGTATTGGATATTGGATGTCGGGTGTCGACAAATATCCAATACCCAGTATCTAAATCATCTCTCGCACATCGACCACGCGGCCCTCGATGGCGGCGGCAGCGGCCATGATCGGACTCATGAGCAGCGTGCGGGAGCCGGGCCCCTGGCGGCCCTGGAAGTTGCGATTGCTGGTGGAGGCGACGTATTGGCCGGGGCCGGCCTTGTCATCGTTCATGGCCAGGCACATGCTGCAACCGGCGTTACGCCACTGAAAACCGGCCTCGGAGAAGATGCGATCCAGGCCCTCGGCCTCGGCTTGCGCTTTCACGGCCTTCGATCCTGGCACGACCAGCGCCCGTACATCCCCGGCCACTCGCTTACCCCGAACAATGTCGGCGGCCGCGCGTAAATCCTCGATACGCCCGTTGGTGCAGGAGCCGATGAACACGATGTCGATGGGCTGGCCCGCCATCGCCTGACCCGCTTGCAAGCCCATGTAATCGAGCGCGTCGAGCAGGCTGCGGCGGTCGGCGGGGTTGTCCAGTTGCTCGGGCGTAGGAATGCGGCCGGATACAGCCACGCCCTGGCCGGGATTGGCGCCGTACGTGACCATCGGCGTCAGTTCGTTGGCGTTCAGCGTCAATTCACGGTCGAACACTGCGCCTTCATCACTGGGCAGCGTGCGCCAACGGGCCACGGCCCTGTCCCAGGCTTCGCCTGCCGGCATGAAAGGTCGCCCCTTGAGCCATGCAAATGTGGTCTCATCCGGCGCTATCATGCCGGCCCGCGCGCCGCCCTCGATGCTCATGTTGCAGATCGTCATGCGGCCGGCCATATCCATGTTGCGGATGGCGTCTCCCCGGTACTCGAAGACATGCCCGCGCCCGCCGCCGATGCCAATGCGGGCGATGATGGCAAGGATGATGTCTTTAGCTGTGACACCGGGGCCAAGTTCGCCCTCGATGTTGATGAGGAATGATTTGGGCTTGCGCTGGAGCAGGCATTGGGTGGCCAGCACGTGCCCGACCTCGCTGGTGCCGATGCCGAAGGCCAGCGCCCCAAATGCGCCGTGCGTGCTGGTGTGGCTGTCGCCGCAGACGATGGTCATACCCGGCTGGGTGACGCCCATCTCCGGCCCCACCACGTGCACGATGCCCTGCACATCACCCTCGATATCCCAGAGGGTGATGCCAAAGTCTCTGGCGTTTTTACGCAGGGTTTCCACCTGGGTGCGAGCGTCCGCCGGCCACTGTTCAGGCGGAAGAGGCCGGGTGGGAATGGCGTGATCCATGGTGGCGAAGGTCTTATCGGGGCGGCGCACGGCCAGGCCCCGCTCGCGCAGCATGTTGAAGGCCTGCGGCGAGGTGACTTCGTGTACAAGGTGGGTGTCGATGTAAAGCACGGCGGGCGCGCCAGGGTCTTGCTTGACCACATGCGCGTCCCAGACTTTGTCGAAGAGGGTTTTGGGGGAAGTGGTGGTGTTGGACATAGCGTTTGGGTGTTGGAGGGTGTTAGATATTGGGTATTGGGATATTAGGTATTGGGTATTGGTATTGACGAATATCGAATACCCAATATCCAATACCCAATTTTCTACGCAGCGCTT
>DUEF01000002.1 GCA_011176555.1 Caldilineae bacterium | reverse complement strand
AGCGTGTTGGTGACAGAAGCAACGGAACAGGGACCAGAGAAGAAGCATGGAAATCCCACTCTCCCCCTCTTGTATTATGTCCACCAGTAACGCCACCTTCGCCACCAAGATAGAACCGAGTCGCAATTGCTTTGCTTTGCAACAAATTTCTGGTAACATACATTAACCAAAAAATGCCGAAGCATTCACTCCAGGAACACAAAACACCATGCGTAAAACAAAGCTATCCATAATCTCCGTCAGTATCTTTACCCTGTTCCTCTGGACATTGAACGCTACCATCGCTCAGGGGGGCCCTCTCACGGATGTGCCGAGAAGCCAAACGACAACCGCCCTGCCCTCATCGATCACCACCGCGTCCACCAGTGGGATTTCATTGAGCAAAAGCCCCGATTTACAACAGGTCAGAGCGGGACAACAAGTCACTTTCTCAATAGCCCTCACAAACACCGGCGATGTTACGCTGATCAATATAGCGGTCAGCGATCCCCTTGTCCCCGATTGTGATCGGACGGTAGGGCAACTCGATCCAGGGGCAGACTTCCGCTACGAATGCACGACCGTTGTTCATGATGACCTCACCAATACGGCCACGGCAAGTGGCGAAGACGACCAGGGCGGCATCGTGGAAGCTTCGGACACGGCTACGGTTGACGTCACTCCCTCGACGTTCATTTATGATGACGTTCCACAATTACCGATTCCCATTAAAAATAGTACGGAATGTTTCAGCAGCGGCATGATCACGCGCACATTCCAGGTCGACGAGAATTTTACAGTCGGAGATGTGAATTTCGGATTCAACGCCGAACACGAATATCGTGGTCATATTTGGGCATTCCTTTCTTCACCAGCGGGCACAAAGGTGGAATTGACCACCGACTGCATCAATTGCGATTCCCGCTCAAACTTCGATGTCCTTATCGACGACGAGTCTCCCTACGACTTGGATGATGGCGATGACGACGATACAGCAGAACCCTACTATGACCGCGACGCTCATCCCCATCGCCCTCTGAGCGCTGTGATCGGTGAACCTGCGCAAGGCACCTGGACCCTGGAAATCTGCGATAAATTCCCGCCCGAATACAACGGACTCTACCACCGCAGCCGTCTCATTTTGCAGGATGCGTCGATTCTGGCAGACAAGGAGGCCGACCGGGTAATCCTGGACCCCAACGCTTCAACAGTCTACTCGGTGACATTCACCAACCACACCAATGTCGTGCTCAAGGATGTCACTCTTGAAGATATCGTGCCCGAAGGACTCAGCTTTGAACCGGACTCCCTGAGCGCCTCCTCAGGCATTGCAGAGGAAGTGGATGGAGTTATCACCTGGCAGGGCGATATGGCTGTAGACGAAACGGTGATGCTGAACTACGCAGGCAACGTAACGGCGACAACCGCCAGCCTCATCACCAACACTGCAACCATCAGCCATCCCATTCTCGCCGCCCCCCTGAACCCCGCTATCACCGGCCAGGTTTTCACCGACGCCGTACATCTTTATAGCAATGAAGAAGACATCGCCATCACCGATGGCTACACAGACTGTATCCAGCCCATCACCAGCGAGATCAGCGTAGCTGATAACTTCTATATCGGAGATCTGGAAGTTGGCGTAACCGCCGAACACACCATGCGCTCAGATCTGGTGATCGATCTGTTCGCACCCTGGGGAGAGAGAGTGCCCCTGGACACCGGTCTGGGAGGCAGTAACGAAAACCTGGATGCCCGCTTTAGTGACCAGGGTACGGAAGATGCGCTGTCCTCCGGCGTTCACGATGTGGGAGCGCCATACTATGAAACGCTGTCACGACCCAATGGCGGAGATGATCACAAGGGGCCGCTAACCGTATTCGACGCGCAACAAACGTCGGGAACCTGGAAGTTACAGGTCTGTGATGATTTCCGTGTGGACACCGGCTCTCTGCAGCAATGGACGCTCTTCCTCGAAGAAGCCAATGTCTGGCTCGGCCATGATGAATCCTGGCGCACAGCATCCAACTGGAGCAAAGGGCACGCGCCAACCAAAAGGGAATTTGCACTGATACTCCCGGACCCTGAAGGCGGCCATTTTCCGGTGCTGGATGAGGATGTCACTGTCGAAAATCTGATGCTCAAAGAGAACACGCAACTCGATTTGCGGGATTATGCTTTTTATGTCGAAGACTACATGGAAAGCAGTGGTCTTATCAGCCAAACCATTGCGGTCACCGAAGTGGATGCGCCTGTCGAGTTTCTGCGCATCACGAACAGCGCCGGTGACAAAGATGTATATCATGGCGTGGTGATCACACCCACGGTGACCAGCCTGGGGCAGGTGACGGTCGGCATTCGCGGCAACCAGAGCCAGGGATGCACAGACATCGGCACCGACGCCCTGCTCTCTCGTTGTTGGGAGATTCAGGCCGAACATCCGGCCACCTCGACCGTACAGTTTTATTTCGCCGAGCAGGATCGAAATAAACAGGATGCGAGCAATCTTACGCTGTGGAAAAGGGGCTATCCCGCCTACCAGTGGCGGCAAGTGGGCGGAAACTATCAGTACTCCGAAACCAGTGGCGGTTGCACCAGCGATTCCGGTTACACTTGTTGGTTCCAGGCTGAAAATGTGAACCAATTTGGCCGGCTGACGGCCGGCACCTACGCCCCGCCCGACATCGCCATTGGTATCCAGGACGGAAGCATACATCTCTCCTGGTCGCAACCTGAAAGCGGCATATACCATTTCGAAGTTTACCGCGCGCCTATCCCCTATTTCAATCCCAATCATCCCCTGGCCGAGCATCTGGCTGATGTGCCCACCAACGCTGAGCGCGAGTATGAATACCCGGATGACAGCAGTGGATTGGGTTCGGCGGATAGCAATAGCTTTTATGTCGTTCGCACAGCCTATTCGTGGGATCAAACCAGCGACGCCAATATCGTTGGCGAGTTTGATTTTAGCCTGATTCCTGGCACACCTTGACCCCACGGGGCCCACTCCAATTGAATGCCTACATCGCTCTGCGCTAAGCAGAGAAAACTGCGCGTGCTTGAGGGGAACCGCCTCATTACTCCAGGCGATTCGATCCACCCTTGATCACGCGCTCGACCAAATTCACGCCTAACTCGTAAACCAGATGGCGATAGTCAGGCGCAGCGACGATGAGAATATCCGCCTGTTTGCCCACTTCGAGGCTGCCCAGGCGCTGTCCCAGCCCGATAGCGTGCGCGGCATTGATGGTGCTGGCGTTGAGCGCCTCTGCGGGGAGCAGGCGCTGGTAGCGGGCGGCGATGGCCATGACCAGGGGCATGGACGCGCAAGGCGCGGAGCCGGGGTTGATGTCGGTGGCCAGGGCCAGAGCCACACCGGCATCGATCAGCTCGCGCGCGGGCGCATAATGCGCGCTGCCCAGGTGGAAATTGACGGCCGGGAGCGCCACGCCCATGGTCGGGGAAGCAGCCAGTTGGGCGATCTCCACGGGCGGGGTCACATCCAGATGGTCGGCCGAGGTCGCGCCCAACTCGACCGCCAGCGACACCCCGCCGATRTTYTCGAAYTCGTCGGCGTGGATTTTGGGCGCGAGGCCCAGGGCGAGRCCCGCYTSCARCACCCGTTGGGAYTGCYSSCGGTCGAAGACGCCCGCYTCGCARAAAACGTCGCAGAAAARKGGGKRTTGGGKATTGGRSAKTKGGKATTGGGCGCGCCAGTGGGCGACGGCGGGSARCATSTCTTCGATGACGAGAKCGAYGTAATCKYCGGTGCGGCCTTTRWATTCGGGCGGRACGGCGTGAGCGCCGAGGAAGGTGGGGACYAGATCRAGCGGRTGGGTGGCGKCCAGTTGGGCGATGGCGTCCAGCATCTTGATTTCGGCCGCTGTACTGAGCCCGTACCCKGTYTTGATCTCGACCGTGGTCGTTCCCAGCGTCATCATCGCATCCAGACGTTTGCGCGACTCCTTCACCAGTTGCGCCACCGGCGCTTCCCGCACCGCCCGCATCGTGCTGACAATGCCGCCGCCCGCCTGCATGATCTCCATGTAGCTGGCGCCCTGGATGCGCATCTCGAACTCGTGCACGCGGTCGCCCGCGTACACCACATGCGTGTGCGGGTCCACGAAACCAGGGCATACGACCTTGCCGCTGGCGTCGATCATCTCCCTGGCCGCGTAATCAGCCAGCAGGTCGGAACTGGGCCCAACCGCCACGATTTCACCCCCGGCCACCGCCACGGCCCCACCCTCGATGACGTCGACCTCTTGCATGGCCGCGCCGCGTTTCGGCCCCTCCGGGCTGGCGCAAGTGACGAGTTGGGTCGCGTTGTGGATGAGGAGATCGATTTTCATTGTAACAAAAGGCCAGGCCAGTACATGACGATATAACTATCGGAGGGGACGATTGACTCGGATCAGATGTTCTGCAAGAGTTTCCAAGACCAGCATTGCGTCATGAATGCGCTGCGCCTGTCCCAACGTGTCATCATCTTGCGTGCACACGATGATGCCTGCATGAGCAGGTTGAACACGGTGCAGACGGATAAAATCCCGACGATTGAGCGTGATGACTGCTCGCTCTCCTTGAATTGCGAACGCCAACACTTCATCGTCTGGAATGCCCCGACCGCCATTGCCTGCTTCTTGCACAGTGAGCACGTCATGTCCTAATTGACGCAACGCAATCACCACTTCTCTGGGGAAATTCTCGTTCGCATACAAACGCGCCACGGTTCACGCCTCTTCGTTTTCACGAATGTCTAGCTCGATCTCTTGAGGATGAGCAGCAACATACGCCCAAGCCTGCGTCAAATCGGCGGGGCGCAGGGTGGGGAAATTTGCGAGAATACGAGCTTCGCTCCACCCCAAGCGGCGGTAACCCTCCAGCACCCAGACCGGGATGCGCGTGCGGACGATGCAAGCTGAACCACCTGCCACACCTGGTCTCTTTTCGATGCCGGGCCAAGTCTTGGTCAGATCGAATACGAGCCACTGCAAAATCTGCGCCTTTTCGGTTGTGGAAAGGTAGTCAATCTGTGCTGTGATGTCTAATATCGTCATTGCGCCTCCATCAACATTTCTGCTACGTGGATAGTAGCACATGCTGAAAGGAGAGACAAACGAGATTGTCTCCGGGGTGTTTAGGCCAACATCGGCATCTTAATGCCCGCTTGCTTCGCAAAACCGATGGCAGTGTCGTAACCCGCGTCGGCGTGGCGGACGACGCCCAGGCCCGGATCGGTGGTGAGCACGCGTTGCAAGCGCCGGGCCGCGGCTTCCGTGCCGTCGGCGACGATGACCATGCCCGCGTGCTGGCTGTAGCCCATGCCCACGCCACCGCCATGATGGAAGCTCACCCAGGTGGCGCCGCCCACCGCGTTGATCAGAGCATTGAGGATGGGCCAATCGCTGACCGCGTCGGAGCCATCGAGCATGCCCTCGGTCTCCCGATTGGGGCTGGCCACAGACCCGGCATCGAGGTGGTCCCGGCCGATGGCGATGGGCGCGCTGACTTCGCCGCTGGCGACCAGATCGTTGAACGCCAGCCCCGCTTTCGCCCGCTCGCCGTAACCCAGCCAGCAGATGCGGGAAGGCAGGCCCTGGAATTTGACCTGCTTCTGCGCCATCTTGATCCAGCGCACCAAAGCTTCGTTCTCGGGGAAAAGGTCGATGATGGCCTGGTCGGTGCGGTAGATGTCTTCCGGATCGCCGGAGAGCGCCACCCAGCGGAAGGGGCCTTTGCCCTCGCAGAACAGGGGCCGGATGTAAGCGGGCACGAAACCAGGATAGTCGAAAGCGTCCTTCACGCCGTAATCGTAGGCCATCTGCCGCAAGTTATTGCCGTAATCGAAGACGACAGCGCCCTGTCGCTGGAAGGCCAGCATCGCCTCCACGTGCCGGGCCATCGAGGCCATCGCCTGCTGCTTGAACAATTCGGGGTCGCGTTCGCGCAGGGCGATGGCGTCCTCGAAAGTCATGCCGGCGGGGATGTAGTACAAAGGGTCGTGTGCAGAAGTCTGGTCGGTGACTACGTCGGGCCGGACGCCGCGCGCCACAAGCTCGGGCAGCACCACGGCGGCGTTACCGATGAGCCCCACCGACAGAGGACGTCCGGCCGCCAGCGCTTCCTCGACCCGCTTCATGGCGTCCTCCAGGTCGTCGGTCACTTCGTCGATGTACGCGGTCTCCAGGCGGCGTTGCGCCCGGTGCGGGTCGATCTCAACCACCAGGGCCACGCCTTCGTTCATGGTCACGGCCAGCGGTTGCGCCCCGCCCATCTCGCCGAGCCCGGCCGTGAGCACGAATTTCCCCTTGAGCGAAGGCCAGCCATGTTGCGTCGCCAGAGAGGCCAGGGTCTCGTAGGTTCCCTGCAAAATGCCCTGCGTGCCGATGTAGATCCACGAGCCCGCGGTCATCTGCCCGTACATCATCAGGCCCTTGGCGTCCAGCTCGTCGAAATGCTCCCAGGTGGCCCATTTGGGCACGAGATTCGAGTTGGCGATGAGCACGCGCGGCGCGTCTTCATGGCTTTTGAACACCGCCACCGGCTTGCCCGACTGCACCAGCAGGGTCTCGTCCGGCTCCAAGTTGCGAAGCGATGCCAGGATGGCGTCGAACGCCTCCCAGTTGCGGGCGGCCTTGCCCCGCCCACCGTACACGATCAGGTTTTCCGGATCGCCCGCCACATCGGGATCCAGGTTGTGCTGGATCATGCGATAAGGCGCTTCGATCAGCCAATTTTTGCAAGTCAGTTCGGTTCCCCGTGGGGGATGGATAACGCGGGACATGGTTGCCTCCATGCGTAGAGCATAATGCGTAAAACGTCATGCGTAAGCGGGAAAGTGACAGCAATCTTCATACATTCTATAATTGGAAGGAGCAGGTCGCAAGTCGCAAGTCGCACCACGTAAATCCGCAATCCGCAATTAGGCCCTTCCTATGTCCTGGTATCAAAAAGAAATCCGATTATCCCCCAAAAGCCGGGGATTCCACCTGGTGACGCGTGAAATCGTCCGGCAATTGCCCGAACTCGAAGCATTCCGGGTGGGCCTGGCGCATCTCTTCATCCAGCACACCTCAGCTTCGCTGGCCCTGAACGAAAACGCCGATCCCACGGTGCGGGTCGACATGGAATCGCACTTCAACGAAATGGTTCCCGAAGGCGCGCCCTACTACCTTCACACCTACGAAGGCCCAGACGACATGCCCGCGCACATCAAGGCGGCGCTGTTGGGCAATTCGCTGACGATTCCCATCAGCAATGGTCGTCTCAATCTGGGGACGTGGCAGGGCATCTACCTGTGCGAACACCGCAACCATACCAAAGGCCGCCGCCTGATCGTCACATTACATGGAGAATGACATCAAACACTGGCACAATGTTACTACTGCCGTGCACCTCTAAATCCAGCTTATCAGCGGAAGAATCATCCGCAGATTAAAAAGATTTCTTTCTCGCTCCCAGGAGGATGCAATGTCTGAGCAACGAGCTTTAACGAGAATTCTGTCAACCGGCCTTGTGGCGCTACTGCTGATCGGCGCCGTGGCGTTTTCCAGTCAGGCCGATTTCGACGGAGACGGTTACGCCGATCTGGCCATTGGCGTCAGCCTGGAAGATGTCCGCAGCACTGTCGACGCCGGGGCGGTGAACGTCCTGTACGGAACGAGCAACGGCCTCCGGGCCACCGGCGATCAGATCTGGGATCAGGATGATCTGAGCGCCGATGCCGGCGGAGCCGAGACGCAAGACTATTTTGGCCAGCAAGTGGCGGTGGGCGATCTGAACGGCGATGGGGCCGCCGATCTGGTTGTGGGAACGCCCGGCGAGGATATCGGAACGGCGACGAATGCGGGGGCGGTGCATATCATTTATGGCGAGATGTCGGGGGGCCTGAAGGCCGCGGGCGACCAGTTCTGGCACCAGGGCTCTCCTGGCGTCAAAGGCGCTGTCGAGAACCATGACTTTTTCGGGCAGGCCCTGGCCATCGGCGATTTCAACGGCGATGGCTATGGCGACCTAGCGATTGGAGCGCCTCTCGAAAATATCGAACCAGTCAACAACGCCGGCGTTGTGAACGTCCTGTACGGTTCGCCAGCAGGCCCGACGGGCGTTGGGGATCAGCTATGGTACGAGGGACACAACGGCCTGAGCGGCACGCCCGAAACGGATGACCAGTTCGGCAATGCCCTGGTGGCGGGAGATTTCGACGCCGATGGCTATGCAGACCTGGCCATCTCTATTTTCGGCGAAGACCTGGGTGGGGTGAACAATGCAGGGCGGGTGGTGATCCTGTATGGCTCCAGCAGCGGCCTTACCGCCGTAGACAGTCAGGCCTGGGTGCAAGGGCTGAACGGCATCAAGAATGGCTACGAAAAGGACGACTACTTCGGCTGGTCGCTGGCGACCGGTGATTTCAACGGAGACCACTTTGCAGACCTGGCCATCGGCGTCCCGGACGAAAAATGGGCCGCTGATGACAATGCCGGCATGGTGCACGTCCTGTTCGGCTCGTCCCAGGGGCTGACCTCCACGGGTAACGAAGCCTGGACGGATAGCGGCCTCGAAATGGGAGATAGATACGGAAGCGCTCTGGCGGCGGGCGACTTCAATGGCGACGGTTTCGACGAACTGGCGGTGGGCATTCCCTACGAGGATCTGGTCGATATCGTCGATAGCGGCGCCGTGGAAATCCTGTATGGAGCGTCCGGCGGCTTGCATCGTCGGGTGGCGCACGACTTCTGGCATCAGGATCGTTCCGGCATATTGGACAGGTCCGAAGCGGAAGACCGTTTCGGCTTCGCGCTGGCGGCTGGCAATTTCGACGACGATGAATACATGGATCTGGCGATTGGCATTCCCTACGAAGATATTGGCAGTAAAGCGGATGCAGGCGCCGTGCAAATCCTGTACGGTTCGCGCCACGGCCTCGCGGCCGGAGATAACCAGTTCTGGCATCAGGACAGCCCACACATCGAGGGCGCGGCGGAGACGACTGATGAATTCGGCCGCTCTCTAGCCGCTATCCCCCTGCTCAGACCCAAGCTCGCTTTGCCGCTGATGTTGCTCGACCACTGAGGTCAGATGCTGACGTCGGCGCAGCACCTACGTCGTCACCAAAATCCCGGCATCTTCACACACCTCAATTTTGAACAACTGAGCGCTGCTAAAATAGAGACGTCGGGTATGTTCAAATCATCGGTCATCTCCAATTTCACAAAATACTCGGCGGCTTACGCCGCCATCTTCCTGCTGTCAGCGGCGACGCTGGCCTGGGAGATCATCCTCACGCGGGTGTTCGCCATCACCCAGTTCTACCATTTCGCTTTCCTGGCGGTGAATGTGGCCTTGTTGGGGTTTGGCGCCAGCGGCACAGCGCTGAGTTTGCGACCGCGGTGGACAGACCCGGATGCGGATGGCCGGCCTGAGGAGCGCCCGGCGCTGTTGCGACGACTGGAGTGGAACATCCTGGCCTTTGTGGGGACGCTGGTGGGGAGTTATCTGCTGGTGAATGCCCTGCCATTCGATTCTTATGCCATCGCCTGGGATAGCAGGCAGGTGTGGCTGCTCGTGATCTACTACCTGGCCCTCTCCACGCCCTTTTTCTTCACGGGGATGGCGGTGGGCATGGCGCTGGCGATGACGCGACAACGCTCGAACCGGGTGTACGCCTCGAATTTGCTCGGCTCCGCCCTGGGCGCGCTGGCAGCCCCCTTCATCCTGCCCTGGCTCGGCCTTCCCGGCGTCATTTTCGCCCTGGCAGCCGTAGGCGTCCTGGCCGCTCTCGCCACCCGGCGCCCAAACGTGGGGGCGACCGGCTGGAGGGCGACCGGCTGGTCGCCCCTACCGCGCCTCCTCGCCCTCTCGCTCCTCACCCTCCTCCTGCTCCTGGCCGCCTTTTTCCCTCCCGCCTGGGCCGATCTGCGCATCTCACCCTACAAAGGCCTGCCGCAAGCCCTCAACTACCCCGGTTCACAGGTCATCGCCCGGCAGGATGGGGCCATCGCCCGCGTGGAAATCATCGAAAGTGGCGGGGTGCGCTCGCTGCCCGGGCTCAGCTTCCAGTATCGGGGCCAATTGCCGCCGCAATACGGCTTGCTCAGCGACAGCGATGATCTCAATCCCGTTCTGGATAACGCTCAGGCCATCGACTGGACTTTTCTCGATTATCTGCCCGAAGCGCTGGCCTACGATCTCACTGGCGCCGACCCCGTTCTCGTCCTCCATCCGCGCGGCGGCCTGGCCATCTGGCAGGCGCTGAATGGCGGCGCGTCCGCGCGTCCGATCATCGCCATCGAGCCAGATCCGCTGGCCGTGACCCAGATCGACCAGATCTTGAGCGCCGACTCGCCCTACCGGCAGCCGCAGGTGACGACGATCACCGAATCCGCCCGCAGTTTTTTGCAACGGGATCAGGAAAAGTACGGCGTCATTCACCTGGCCCTCACCCAACCCTACCGGCCCGTCACCTCGGGCGCATTCAGCCTGAGCGAGAACTACGACCTCACCCTTGAAGCGCTGGACGCCTATCTCGACCACCTCAGCCCCGCCGGAATTCTCGCGCTCAGCCGCTGGTTGCAAATCCCGCCCAGCGAGAGCGTGCGCACGTTGGCGCTGCTGGCGGAAGGCTTGCGACGGCACGGTGTCGAGCAGCCAGGCGAGCATATCGTGGCCTTGCGCGGCGTGCAAACGACAACCTTTTATGTGAAGTTGACGCCGTGGTCGTCCACCGAATTGGCGCAGGTGCGAGATTTCGCCCGCAGTCGTCGTTTCGATATCAGTTTCGCTCCTGACCTGCAAGCAGATGAGACCAATCAATACAACATCCTGCCGGAGCCTTACTACGAACAAGCCTACCTCGACCTGCTGATCACGCCCAGCGTTAATTCGTTCCCGGCCGGCTGGCCCGCCCCGTCCAGCGCTTCCAACCGGCTCCCGTCCGCGGGGTTGTAGAGCCCGACCACCACCAGCAGCGTGTCGCCGGGCGCGAGGTCTGCGGGCAAGGGGATTTGCCGCCAATCGTTGGCAGCTTCACTGGCCGGGTCAACGCCACCGGTGGGGAAGAAGACGATGGGCGGGCCGTCGCTCTGGGCAATCGTCTTGCCGTCCTTGCGGATATGCACGAAGGGGACGTAACCCTCCGGCACAGCGTCCTCCCAGCGCAGCCACAAATCGAGTTCGCGGCCCGGCCGCGCCCGGCCCGCGGGCAGCCATGCCGTCAGGGCGATGTCGTCGTCCGCCGGCGTGCGGAAACGACCGCCACTTTCCCGCAGGTCGCGGCCGAGCAGTGCAGCGAAATCGGGGGCGGTGGTCACGTCCAGGGGCAGGGTTTGCAGGCCGTCGGCCTGTTGCTCGTAAATGCCAACAAGGGCCAGGGTTCCGTCGGCGGAGAGGGGGTAATCGCCGCTCGTGACCTGGGCGATGGGCAGGCGGTCAGCGGGCTGGCCCGGATCGGGGCCGTGGGCTACGCCCACCAACGCCCCAAACGTGCGGGGCAAATACAGCGGCAGGGATTCAATCGTGAGCACGTCGCCGGGTTGCCAGCGCTCGGGCGGATACCAGATCAGCGCGGGCGGCGTCAGGTCGGCGATGGTGTAGACCGTTGCCCCGGCCGGCGTGCGTAGCTCGACCCAGGGACGCGTGCGCCCGGCCTCATGGTCTGGCCCCACCAGCCAGCGCGTCACCAGCTTGCTCTCCCGCCAGCGCGGCCAATAGCGCACGTCCGCAGCAAGAAAGGTGAGGGGGCCGGCCGCGACCGCCTGCGTCTCCTGACTGCGCGCGAAATCATAGAAAGCGTCCGGGATGGTCTTATCCGCGGCCGCTTTGCTCAGCAGCAGGAAGCCGTCGGCTGCGTCCACCACGCCCCAATCGCCCGCCAACATCGCTTCAACCGTGTCTCGCACGTCGCCGGGAGCCATGTCGGTGTTGGTGGTCACATCGATCAGCGCCCAATCGGCCCGGCCTGGCGCTTCCAGCCCGCGCGGGAAGGAATACACGTAACGGCGATGGCTGACATGGGGATGCACGGCCGCGGTGGCCGTCACCGCGGCCTCGTCCGGGATCTGTGCGACGAAGCGTTCGAGCAGGCGATGGTGGGCGGTGATCGGTGCGGGATCGTAACGTCCGCCCAGGGGGCCGTGACCCGCCCGGAAATACACGAATCCCGCGCTGAGCAGCAGCCAGATCGCAATGGCGTAAGGCGCAAACCGCAAAACGGCGGGGCGCAGGCGCGAGGCGAGGCGCAAGAGACGATGCGCGCCATACGCCGCGGCCACGGCGAAATAGGGAACCAGGGGCGCGGTGTAGTGGAATTCGCCGTAATACTGGGCGGGATACGCGCTGAGCAAATTGGCCAGCAACACCGGCAGGGACAGCAACAAGATCTCGGGGGCCAGCAGGCTCAAAAAGCCGAAAGCCGCCAACAAGCCCAGCAGGTAACGCACGCGGGCCGGTTCGCTGGCGATGCCCCACACCACGCCCGGTTGCGTGAAAAAGCTCTTGACGATGTCGAGCGGCGAATTGCCGAGTGCGCCGTAGCGCTGGAAATAGCTGCTCTCGGCCGCGCCATACACCACCTCGGCGTGGGCCGGGACGATGACGAACGTGGCGAGATAGAACCAGAGGAGGGAGAGGAGGAGGACGGCCAGGCCGGAGATCAGAGGTCGGAGGTCGGAGGTCGGGCTGATTGTTGATTGTTTCTCTCCCACGCTCCCACGCTCCCTCCCTCCCATTCTCCCTCTCCACATCGCCCAGACGCCGAGCCCCGCGGCCAACAGTGCGGCCTCCTCTTTCACGCTGGCGACGAGCAGGGCCGCGACCACGAACTGGCCCCAGCGCTGCGCCTCCACCGCCCAGAACGCCCACAAAATGAGGGGAACGGCCAGGGGGATGGCGTGGAACTCGGTGAGCACAGCCGCCTGCAGAGCCGGATTGAGCAAATAGGCGGCGGCCAGCGCCAGGGCGACCAGCGGCGGGGTCTTGCGCCGCGCCAACTCGAACAGGGGCCAGGCGCCCAGCGCCACGAACAGCACTTGCAGCAAGAGAATGGCCCGCACATCATCCCACAGCCAGAATACCGGCGCGATGAGCGCGAAAATCGGCTCCACGTGGTCGGTCATGCGCGTGGACACGAAATCATCCTGAACCGATTCCACGAAACGCCCGCGGCTGGTGTTCCACACCGCCTGGTCCATCTGCCCCAGATCCGATTTGTGGGTGCGCATGGCCGCGTGCAGATCGAACGCCAGCCAGGCGAACACCACCACGTAAATCACGATCAGCGCCGCCAACAGCAGGCGGTAGCGATCCCAGTGCCGTCCGGTTGTCATCTTGAGCCCGACTACCTTCTGATCACGACCTCTGTGCCGATGTCCGCCCAATTCCACAACTCCTTCATGGCGTTATCCCGCAACATCACACAGCCAAATGTGGCGGGCGACCCCACCAACCCCGCCCAAATGCGGCGGCCAGTCGTCGCGTTCCAGGGAATGCCGTGGAAGCCATTTTCCGTCCCGCCCGACCAATAGATGCCCAGCCAATACGGCATCCAGATGTCCCAGGTGCCGCCGTAGGCCTTGGTCAGCTTGCTCTGCACCTGAAAATGGCCCGTCTTGGTGGCGTTGTTCATGCCCGTGGAGCAGGGCCACGTGTCGAGCAGTTGATCGCCCTCGTAACGCCGGCAGCGCTGCTCCGAAATATCGACGATCACTTTTTTCTGGACATCGGCCCGGGGCTGTGAGGGCGTTTCGCCCGTGGACGGCACGATCAGCCGTTGTCCCGCGCGCAGAAACGACGCCGGACTGAGGTCGTTCAACGTCGCCAGATCATCCACGCTGATCTCGTAACGGCGGGCGATGTCGGCCAGGGTCTCCTCAGGCTGCACAACGTAATCCGCCGTGGCCACAAGGCCATTGGCCAGAAGCGCGGTGGGCGGCAAGCGCAAAGCCTGACCGACAAAAACCACACTGCTCTGCAGATCGTTGAACTGCTTGATAGCGTCTTCTGGCAAACCATAACGCTCGGCAATGCCGGCAAGCATCTCACCCGGCCGCACGATGTGAACCCCGCCGCTTGTTTCATCCCCCGCCGGCTGGTCTGGCACACGCGCCACCAAGCGCTGCGCGGCCACGACATCGTCGCTGCTACGCAGATTGTTCCAACGCATCAGATCTTCGACCTCGACGCCGTAACGCGCGGCGATGCGGCGCAGATTCTCACCAGTCTGGACGCGGTGGATGACAGGGCCGTCGGTTTCAGCGTTCGTCGCCTGCGCGCCGCCTGTGGGCAGGATGAGCAAGGCGACGACAAGGATCACAAATGCAAGGTAGCGAGAATGGGTCATTGCTTTCATTTCGATTTGCACGTAAAATACCAGAAAAGATGGCAAATACGCAAAGATGCGATAACTGTGCCCTATTTTACACGGCATGTCAAACCATTGTGCACAGTAGTCACAATCACCCAAAAACACCGGAGGAAAAAATGGATCACATCGGCATCATCAAAAACGCACTCCAAACCACCATCCGGCACCGCGCCCTGTGGATTTTGGGCTTCCTGTGGGCGCTAACCGGCGGCGGCATGAGCGGCGGCACCGGCAACGTCCCCTCGGGCGCAAATGGCAGTTCGGGGTACCAGATCGATAGGTTTGATCTGGAGAGAATGGGCATCGATCCGGGCCAATTCGCAGCCTTTTCCGCCGCGCTCATCAGTGGGATCATCCTGGCGTGCTGCCTGCTGTTCCTGCTCGGTATTTTGATCACGATCGTCCGTTATGTCATCCAGGCGGGCGTCTACCGCTCATTGGCCCAATTGGAGTTGCAAGGCGTGGCTCCCACCGTGCGCGGCGCTTTCCGCGAAGGCTGGCATCGCCGCACCTGGCGCATGTTCCTGCAAAATTTACTGGTGTTCATCGTCACATTCGCTGTACTGCTCTTGCTGGCTCTGGTGGTGGCGGGGCCGGTCATCCTCCTCAGCCAGAGCGGAGATGTCGCCAGCGCCCTGGGCATTGGCTTCAGCATCCTTTTCGGCCTGTGCTGGTTCCTGCTGCTGGCCGTCGCTTTCATCGTCATTGGCGTTCTCAGCCAGTTCTGGTGGCGCGCCGCCGTGATCGACGACCAGGGTTTCGTCACCGCCATGCGCAGCGCCTGGGGCCTGGTCAAGCATAACCCCACCGATGTGCTGGTCATGTGGCTGCTGATGCTTGGCATCGGCATCCTCTTCGCCCTGGTGCTGATCCCGGTCGCGCTCTTGCTCGGCCTGCTCACGGCCGCCGTCGCTGGTGGCCCCGGCTACCTCATCTACCAGGCCACGGAGAGCATCGGTTGGGCGCTGGCCTGGGGCATTCCCGTGGGCCTGCTCGTTTTCGGGGTCCCCATGATCTTCGTGAGCGGGCTTTATCTCATCTTCCACAGTTCTGTGTGGAACCAGATGTACCATGCCCTGGTCGAGCGCACGGGTTTAGCGCCGGAGTAGCTAACCCCCGCGCGGCTCCTCCGCCGCATCATTCCGATCCACGTTGACCTCTTCCATCGAACCGGTCACCTGATAGATCGTCCGCTCGGCGATGTTGGTCGCCAAATCGCCAAATCGCTCCAGCTCGCGGGCAGCCCGCAAAATCTCGTAGGCGGCTTCGATGCGTTTGGCCTTTTTGGTGTCCGCCATGAAAAACATCACCTGGGTGAAGACATTGGCATACAGGGCGTCCACTTCATCATCTTGCGCGATAACCACCCGGGCCAAATCCACATTTTCATTCGCATAAGCCTGCAAGGCCTGGGTTAACATGTTGTCGACCAGACGTCCCATTTGCTTCAACTCGATCGGTTGGGGATGGTGGGGGTACTTGAGGATGTAGGGAATGACCTTGGCGATGCCCTTGGCCTGATCGCCCATCCGCTCCAAATCGACGATGATGTTCATGGCCGCCACCACCCGGCGCAGATCGCCCGCGGCGGGCTGCTGCGTGACGATGAGTGTAAAACAATCTTCCTCGATGTTAAAACGCGCTTCATTCACCTGCTTGTCGAGAACGATCACCTCTCTCGCCTTCTCCAGATCGAGTTGCTCCAGCGCTTCGAGCGCCAGGGAGAGTTGGTCGTCGACCAGGGTTCCCATTTGTAGGATGTCGGCTTGCAATTCGCCGAGTTTTCGCATAAAGCGTTCACGGATTAGCATGACAATCTCCTTCTAACCTCGTCGGCCAGTGATGTAAGATTCGGTCAGTTCCTTTTGCGGATTGCTAAACAGATCAGACGTAACGCCGAATTCCACCAATTCGCCCAGCCAGAAGAAGCCGGTGAAATGCGATACGCGCGCGGCCTGCTGCATGTTGTGGGTGACGACGACAATGGTGTAATCAACGGCGAGCACCCGCATCAGTTCCTCGATTTTCAGGGTCGCCACCGGGTCTAACGCCGACGCTGGCTCGTCCATAAGGATCACTTCTGGCTTGACGGCAATGGCGCGAGCGATGCACAGGCGTTGTTGTTGGCCGGGATTCAGAGCAAAGGCCGAGTCAGTAAGCCGGTGTTTCACATCGTTCCAGAGGGCCGCCCTCTCCAGGCTTTCCTGGACGATCTGATCGAGATCGCCATTCGAGGCTGTGCTCAAGACGCGCGGGCCAAAGGCGACATTGTCGAAGATGCTCTGGGGAAAGGGGTTGGGGCGCTGAAAGACCATGCCCACGCGTTGGCGCAGTTCCACGACATCGACATCGGGATCGTAGATATTTTTGCCATCCATCAGCATCTCGCCTTCGGCGCGAGTGCCCGAAATGGTGTCGTTCATGCGATTCAGCGATCGCAAAAAAGTGGATTTTCCGCAACCAGAAGGCCCGATGAGTGCTGTGATCTTGTTTTTGCGAATGGGGAGATTCAGGTTTTTCAGCGCCCGGAAGTCGCCGTAGAAAAAACTAAAATTCCTGACTTCGATCTTGTTCATGGCAGTGAGTATTGATTGTTGACTGTTGACTGTTGTTTAGCCGAAGCGACCGGTTACGTAATCTTCTGTGCGTTGGTCTTGCGGGCGCACGAAAAGCTGGCTCACAGACCCCACCTCGACCACCTCGCCATCGAGCAGGAAGGCGGCGCGGTCGGCCACGCGCGCGCCCTGCTGCACGCTGTGCGGAACCATGATGATGGTGTACTGCTTTTTCAGTTCGTACAACGATTCTTCGACCGTGGCCGTGGAAAGCGGATCGAGCCCGGAAGTGGGATTGTCCAACACCACGACATCCGGTTCCAGGGCCAGGCTGCGGGCGATGCACAGGCGTTGTTTCTGGCCGCCGGACAGGGCGAAGGCGGAAGTGTCGAGGCGGTCTTTGACCTCATCCCACAGCGCGGCCTGCTGCAACGACCGTTCCACTCGCTCATCCAGAATGCTTGCATCCCGCACGCCGGCCATCTTCAGACCGTAGGTCAGATTGTCGCGGATGGAGCCGGGCAGGGGCGTGGGAATGGCGAAGACCATACTGATGCGACGGCGCAGGTCGATCACATCGATGCCGCGCTCGAAAATGCTCCGGTCGTTGAAGCGTATCGAGCCCTGATGCCGCGAACCTTCATTTAGGTCAGATAGGCGGTTGAGCAGACGCAGCAGGGTGGACTTCCCGGCGCGGGATGGGCCAAAGAGTACGAAGACCTCATTCGGGAAGATCTCCAACGTGACATCGCGCAACGCTTCTGTGCCGTCGGCGTAGGTGAAGAACAGGTTTTCGATGGAAATGATGGGGTTCATGGCAAAGGCCGGAGGTCAGAGGTCGGAGGTCGGAGGTCAGTAGGGGCGAAGAATTCCATGAGGAGCCGTGGCCTGGCGGAAAAGCAACAAGAGCGGATACATCGGGTCGCTGGGATTTGTTTGCGGGGATCCTTCGCCCTCAGTTCGCATTTGATCCCCCTACCACTCGCGGCGGCGGCGCATGCTGGTGCGGACCGGGGTGGCGACAAGGGTGAGTGAAAGGACAATCAACAGCAGCACCAATGCAGTTCCGTATTGAATTTCCAGGGGCATGCCCGGCACCTGGGTGGCGATGACGTAAAGATGGTAGGGCAGGGCCATGGTCTGGTCGAAGATCGACTTGGGTAGTTCCGGTAGATAAAAGGCGGCGACGGTGAATAGAATCGGAGCGGTTTCGCCGGCTGCGCGCCCCAATCCCAAAATAACGCCTGTGAGAATGCCCGGCAACGCATGGGGCAGCACCTGATGGCGGATCGTCTGCCATTGGGTGGCCCCCAAGCTCAAACTGACGGTGCGGAAGTGTTGGGGCACGGAGAGAATGGCCTCCTCAGAAGTGCTGATCACCACCGGTAGGGTCATAATGCCCAGGGTGAGGCCGCCGGCGATGATCGAGGTGCCAAAGCCGAAGAACAGCACAAAGACGCCCAGCCCAAACAGGCCGTAGACGACGGAGGGAATGCCGGCCAGGTTGACGATGGCCAACCGCACCCAACGCGTCAGGCGATTGTCGCCCGCGTATTCGGCCAGGTAGATGGCCGCGGCCACGCCGAAAGGCATGGCCACGATGGCCGTGAGGAACGTAAGGATCACCGTTCCCAACAACGCCGGCCCGATGCCGCCTTCTGTCATGCCGTTGGTGGGCGGCGCGGTGAGAAACTCCCAACTCAAAGCGCTGACGCCATGGTAGAACACAAACAAAATCACAAAAACGATGGGGACGACCACCAGGGCCGAGATAACCGTGATCAGCATTTTGGCCAGCTTGTGGCTTTGTTGTCGAGTCATAATTGTCCCCCCCGGCGTCGGCTGCCCTGAACGCCGACCACGCGACTGGCCACGGAGTTGATAGCGAAAGTGATGAGGAAGAGGATGATGCCGATGCCGAAAAGCGTGCTGTAGTGCAAACTGCCCTGGGCCACCTCGCCCATTTCCGCGGCGATGGTGGCGGTCATCGTCCGCACCGGCTGGAAGAACATCCCTGCGCCCAATTTGGGAATGTTGGCGGCGTTGCCGGTGACCATGAGCACGGCCATGGTCTCGCCAATGGCGCGACCGACGCCCAGCATGACGGCGATAACGAGGCCAGAGCGAGCAGCGGGCAACACCACCCGCCAGATGGTTTGCCATTCCGTGGCGCCAATCGCCAGAGCGCCATCCCGATATTCCTTGGGCACGGCGTAGAGGGCGTCTTCCGAGATGCTGATGATGGTGGGGAGCGCCATGTAAGCCAGGATAAGGGAGCCTGTGAACGCCGTCAGACCTGTGGAAGCGCCCAGGTTCTGGATAAGGGGCGCCAGCACCACCCAGCCCAGGAACCCGAGGACGATGGAGGGGATGCCGGCCAGGATCTCGATCAGCGGTTTCAGGAATTCCCGCAGCCACGAAGGGGCGAATTCGCCCAGATAGATGGCGACGGTCAAGCCCAGGGGCACGGCGATGATCACTGCGCCGATGGTCACCAGCAAAGAGCCAACGAGTAGCGGCAAGATGCCATAAAGGCTCTCGATAGGATACCAACGGCCGCTGAAAAGCTGGCGTAGGGGGATGTCGAGAAAAGTCGGAATCCCTTCCTTGAGCAGGAAGAGGAAAATCAACGCCACAATCAAAATCGTCGAGACGCCGGCCAGGCGCACGGTGTTTTCGATAAGCCATTCGCCCCAACGGCGCCGCGCTTGATGCTGAGGGCCGGCCTGGTTAGCGGTTGTCATCGTTCATTTCTCCTCCGGCAACGGTACGAAACCAAGTTCTGCTACGATTTGCTGGCCCTCTTCGCCCATCACCCAGGCCAGATACTCAGCCATGACATCGGTGGGTTCACCGGCCGTATACATGTAAAGGTCGCGAGCGATAGGATAACTGCCGTCTGATCCAGATGCGACCGAAGGCATGACATACGGTGACTCATCATCTTTGGCGACGGCAATCAATTTTTCGTGATGCGGGTCCACATAACCGAAGCCGTCGTAGCCAATGGCGTTGGGATTGCGGCGCAGCTCGCTGGTGATGCCAACCGACGAGGGCATCAGCAATGTCTGTGATGCGAAGATATCCTCGTTGTCCTTTTCGCCTTTGCGCACCACTTCTTCGAGAAAATACACATGCGTGCCCGAATTGGTTTCGCGGGAGAGCAACACGATGGGCGCGTCATTGCCTCCCACATCTTTCCAATTGGTGATGCGGCCGGTGTAAATGTCCGCAAGCTGGGGAATGGTCAATTCGCTCACGGGATTTTCGAGGTTTACGACTATGGCCAATGCATCGATGGCGACCGTGTATTCGATGGGATCGATGCCGTTCTCCTGAGCAGCAGCGATCTCCTTTTCCTTCATCTTACGCGAAGCGTTGGCGATATCGACCGTGCCGTTGATCAAGGCCGCTATGCCTGTGCCCGACCCGCCCCCTGTCACCGCGATCGACACGCTGGGATCGACCTCACGATAAGCTTCCGCCCAGGCCAAAGCGAGATTAACCAGCGTGTCGGAGCCCTTGTTCTGAATGGCTCTGTTCGCCTCCTGCTCACCTCCTGCGCCCTCTCCGTCCCGCGTCGCGCCGCCGCAAGCCGCCAACGACAGCGCCAATAGCACAATCAAGAAAAACATCCTCGCTCGATAGATGCGCTCAGACATAAGCGGTATCCTCCTCAAATGCAACTACTACAGGGTGAAAGCGAGCGAAGGCGCTGCCGTCGATGTCAACATAAACGCCACTACGGGCCAAAATCGAGCAAACGAATTCCGCCCCAGTTTGGATAAACCGATGCAAATGCATACTAACCCAAACGCTACACAAATCCAAATCAACAACCCCTGCCTGGATGCATCAAACTCAAAGTTGTGCCAAAATCCAATTAGTGGTATACATTGATAATAACACTTGAGCCATTCCATTTGGGATAAAGGATGACCCAAGCATTCAACTTCATGATTCGCAACCTGTTCATTTATTCGTAACACTTTCGCCCACAAGGAGGTGTGGCACATGGCAACTTCTAAACGACTGTACATTCTTCTGCCACTACTTATTTTGGCGCTCTTGCTTTCTGCCTGTGAGAGCTCATCACCGGACGCAACATCGGCCAGTGAGGATTTCGCAGTCTCGTTGCCCCGAATCGTCATTGACGTTGATTCTAACGGAAACCCCTCGGTTGGGGGGTTCGGCGCAGAAACGCTGAAGAATCTGACGATGGGGAATGTTGACTACACCTGGATGCGCATGGATCCTGCGTTGGTGCGCCGCTTCTCCGATATGGACCTCCAACACATCGAAGCGGTTTACCGAGATGATGGCATCTACCTTTTTGTAAATGGTGAGGCGCTGCCGTTTATCAAATGGGATGAACAATCACTTGATAACACCGCTCAGGTTATTACGACTTTTGGCGGCATGAATCCTCAGTTCACCGAGGCGCTGAAGACGATCATCCCGTTTGCACAACGCGTAGGCATCGATATTGCCGTCAGGTTCCCGGTGGTGCAAGGGCGATCAATCACGCCGATGAGAGATATGAGTTCGGCATTGCAGAAAGCGGAGGAAGTGCAGCGCGAACCCGGCGCTCTGCAATTACGCATCGAGGTGTTTTACAATGAAGATGGCAAACCCTTCGTGCCTGGGGCCAGCTTCATTCTGGAAAACCTGCTCGGCGTTGACACCAGCCAGTTGGCGCTCCCGCCTGAAACCATCGCCAGAATGACGCAGATGAACACCCAGCATATCGCCATTCGCACCCAGGAAGATGGCATTCAGTTCTACGTGAATGGGGAGCCCCTGCCTGAACTGGCCTGGAGCGAAGACCAACTGAATGTTGTCGCCGACTTGATCGGCCAGCTCTATCTCGGCGGCCAGACGGAAGGCGTGCAGCAGGTGCTGGAGGCCGTATTGCCCGCCCTGAGCCAGATGGATTTCGAACTGGTGTTGCGCTTCCCGCTGCAAGATGGGGTGGATGAGATACAGCTGGCGCAGTAGTCGTACAACGCGACAACCGCCAGCATTCTACAGCCTTTGTTGCATTCAGGCCGGACGTTATTCAGCGTCCGGCCTGTTTCATAGGGGACACAACGAACAAATCATGCTTATTTTTTGTCTGCCCTAAAAATGAGTGGGAAAGAAATAAGCTCAGCCGAAAAACGAGGATTCCGGGTAACGGGGGACGACCACAGGGAATTCGTAGAATACCACCTTGAAACCAGGGTTGAAGGGATATGATCTGGGTCATAGTCGCCGTCAAACAACTATGATATGCTATATTTAGTGAGGTCACGGAATTTGACAGCTGCTTCAGCCACCGAGTATTATTAAGCTGAGGCTTATAAATTCGGCAAAAAATTTTGGCCTAACCATAACATGAAGACGTCAATGACCGAATCCACTGAAATGTACCTGCTCCGCATCGCCCTGCTTTCGGAGAATGGTGCGCCTGTGCCTATCTCCCAGCTCGCCGAGGAGCTTGACATCTCGCCTGTTTCCACCAACCAGATGTGTAAAAAACTAAAAGAAAAGGATCTGGTGGACTATCAACCCTACAAAGGCGTCACCCTGACGTTGCAAGGCGAGGTGATCGCCCTGCGCGTGCTGCGAAAACGACGGTTGTGGGAGGTGTTCATGGTGGAGAAACTGGGCGCAGATCCTGAGAAGGCGGAAGAGGTTGCTTGCCGGTTCGAGCACGTCACGCCTGACGCTCTGGCGGAAAGGCTGGCCGAATTCCTGGGCAATCCCACATTTAGCCCCCAGCGGCAGCCTATCCCCCCCGGGCTTGGCAATGCTCGCCAGCATTCGCTGCGCCCGCTCAGCGCCCTGGCCACAGGCAAGCGCGGCCAGGTGGCGAACATCGTCGCCGCCGACGCCCTGCGTGAATTCCTGCGCTCTCAAGGCGTCACGCCGGGCGCTACGGTCAAAGTCGTGGCCATTGCCAGAAATGGATCCATTTTGATTGAAACCAACGGCCAGCACATTTCACTCTCTCCTGAAATCGCAGCGTCGATCGACGTCACAGAGATGCAAGACGCTTCGCCCATCATCCACGCCACGCCCACAGAATTGCATTGAGACCACACTATGTTCGGACGCAGACGCAGACACAGACACGCCTCCACCGATACAATTGAAATCCCGCTCAACGGCGTGCGCCCCCTGAGCACAGCGCCGCAGAATCAACCGCTTACGGTCGTCAAAGTGGCGGCGGGGCGGCGCGCCACCCATCGCCTGACGGAGATGGGCTTGACGCCGGGTGTGGAGGTGAAGATCGTGCAGAATAATGGCGGCCCGCTTTTGCTGGCGGTGCGCGGCTCTCGTTTGGCGATTGGGCGTTGTCTGGCGCATAAGGTGCTGGTGAGTACTGGATAAGGAACCAAGGATAATAAGGAGACAAGGAGACAGGGTAACAAGGAACGTCCGCTGAATCGACTGACTCGCCTAGGTATTTACCCGTCTACTGACCTGTTCGCCATGATCAATACAACACACACCATCGCCTTAGCCGGCAACCCCAACACCGGCAAGAGCACTGTTTTTAACGCACTCACCGGGTTGGACCAGCACGTAGGAAATTGGCCGGGCAAAACGGTCGAGAAAAAGGAAGGTCGATGGAAATACAACGGCTCGGAGTATCGTATCATCGATCTTCCGGGCGCTTATAGCTTGTCGTCCTTTTCCATGGAAGAGATCATCACACGGGATTTCATCTTGGAGGAAAAACCGGATCTAGTTGTTGTGGTGGTCGATGCCGCCAATCTGGAACGAAATCTATATCTGGCTGTGCAGATTCTGGAGGCTGAGGTCAACGTTATCCTGGCCTTGAACATGAGCGACATCGCCGCTGCACGCGGCATCGACATCGATGTCTCACATCTTTCTGAGGTGTTGGGCGTGCCGGTAACGCCGATGGCGGCGCGCAAAGGTCAGGGATTGGACGATCTGAAGCAGGTCATCGCTGACGCCCTGAATTCCACCAAGAATGGAGGAAGTCACCACCAATGACAGCTTCCACAAACACCTTCGACAATACGCCATTTGTCATCGATTATGGTCCCGACCTGGAAGATGCCATCAGTCAACTGCAAGAGCGCATCGAAGCTACACCGAAATTGACTCAGCGCTATCCTGCGCGCTGGTTGGCCATCAAGCTGTTGGAAGAGGACAACATTGTTTCGGCTAACGTAGCCGGCATCAGCGGCGGCGCCGAGATCTTAACCATCGCAAGTCAGTATATCGCCAATCTCCGCAGCAAATACGGCGAAGATGTGGATACGCTCATTGCTGACCGACGTTATAGCTGGATCAATCATCTCGTTCGTGAAATCATCCGCCAGGGCGGCGCTGATGAACCCACCACTTCAGATAAGATCGACCAAATCGTCACTAACAGGTGGCTGGGCGTTCCCATCTTTATGCTGGCGATGTGGGCGGTTTTCAAGCTCACGACCGACGTTTCTGCACCCTACCTGGACTGGATCACCGACGTCATTGGCGGCCCGATTTCCAATTGGGCGCTGGCGCTGCTGGCGCTGGTCGAGCTAGAAAACAGTTGGGTGGCCAGTTTGGTGGTGGAGGGTGTGCTGGCGGGCGTGGGCGGCGTGCTGGTCTTTGTGCCGGTGCTCATGTCGCTCTTCCTGGCGCTGGCGTTGCTCGAAGATTCTGGCTACATGTCCCGCGCCGCCTATGTCATGGATCGGCTGATGCGCATGGTGGGCTTGCACGGCAAGGCTTTTGTTCCCCTCGTAGTTGGCTTTGGCTGCAATGTCCCCGCCATTTACGCCACCCGCACCCTCGAAAACCGCCGAGATCGCATCCTCACCGGTCTATTAGCGCCTTTTATGAGTTGTGGCGCTCGCCTACCCGTTTATGTGCTTTTCGCCACTGTGTTTTTCCCGGCATACAGCAGCCTGGCCGTTTTCGCGATGTACTTGCTCGGCATCTTGGTGGCTGTCCTCATTGGTCTTGTCTTGAAAAACACGCTCTTCAAAACCAGTGAAACGACGGGCATGATTATGGAGCTTCCGCCCTATCGTCTTCCCACGATTCGAAACGTTTGGTCCAGTATGTGGCAGCGCACCAAAGGTTTTCTGCACGGCGCCGCCACTATCATCTTGCTCACGAGCATCGTTGTTTGGGCTTTGATGGCGGTCCCGGTCGGCGGTGAAGGCGCTTTCGCCGACACAGATATTGACAGCAGCCTGTTCTCTCGGGTGTCGGACTTGGTCACCCCCGTTTTCAAGCCGCTTGGCTTTGGTTCCTGGGAGGCGAGCGGAGCGCTGATCAGCGGCTTCGTAGCCAAGGAGGTCGTGGTCAGCACCCTGGGCCAGGTGTACAACGTCGGCGGGCCGGATAAGGTGCTGGAACCAACCACTTTTCTCGAAGACGTTGTTTCGATTGTCACCAGTTTCGCCCAGGCCACTATCGACACGTTCAAGTCCATCCCTCTCATCCTCGGCATCGATCTCTTTGGTGATGAGGCGCAAGACGCGCCATCCGAGCTTATGACCGCCATCCGCACCGGTTTCGAGGCCAGCAGTGGCGGGCGCGGCGCTTTAGCCGGGCTCGCCTTCATGGTGTTCGTGCTGCTCTACACGCCGTGCATGGCCGTTGTCGCCGCCCAGCGCCAAGAATTCGGCGCCAAATGGATGTGGACCAGCGTGATCGGGCAGTTTGTCATCGCCTGGTTGGTGGCGTTCGCCGTATTCCAAGGCGGATTGATATTGGGTATTTGATATTCGGACTTTCTCACCATGCTCCAACAAGTTCTTCACGAAATCGAAACAGCCAACGGCCCGGTGTATTATGGCGAACTCGCCCGCAAATTGGGCGTGGAACGCAGCGCCCTGGATGGCATGATCCAGTTCTGGGTGCAAAAAGGGCGATTGAGGCGCAACGTCCCCCCGGGGCATACTGATTCGACCATCTGCGGCGGTTCCTGCCGTGGTTCTTGTCCCGGCCCCAACTCATGTCCCTTCGTGATGAAGACGCCCCAGGCTTATTCGATTCGGATACAGGAGTAGGCCGTCCATGTTCGCATCATTCTTACTATCCTTACGCGAGGGCATTGAAGCAGCCCTGGTCATCGGCATTCTGCTCGGAGCGCTTGGCAAAATAGGTCGCCCCGAGCTCAAACGACCGGTCTGGGCCGGGGCAATCGGTGCGATGGCGGTCAGTCTGGCCGCTGGCGTCATCCTCTTCCGCCTGGGCGCGCTATTCGAAGGTGACGCCGAAAAGATATTC
>DUEF01000199.1 GCA_011176555.1 Caldilineae bacterium | reverse complement strand
GATCATGGATTCGCAGGCGCGTCCGCTCTGGATGCGGGATGGCGCTCTCGAAAGTTGGCTGCCGACTGATAGTCTGACTTGGGTTTTTAGCGTTTACGGCGAGAAGGGGACAGATGGACTCGGCATCGAACCATCCGCCACTTTATCGGGGCTACCAGTGGCGTTATGGGGAAAATGGGAGGCGCTTGGCTCCGGTTCAGCGATGACGCTGCGGTTCAAGTTACTGGATCAAACGCCTTACGAGTTGCATGGCGACGCATACCGCCAGCCGGATAATTGATCGAAGCCTTTTTGTCGGGTGGCGGCTTTTTTGACTGATGCCGAAAACCCTTTCAAAGTGCTGCTGGCTGACACAAAAATTTGCGTTTTTCGGCCAGTCTTGGTACGTTGACGACATCATCCACTCGTTTATTTGGGAGTCATCATGAAGCGCATTCTCTCCACCGTTTTGCTTTTAACGCTCTTGATTCTGGCCCTCGCGGCTTGTGGTAACAGGGAACGTCCAACCATCACCGGCGAGGACGCGTCCCCTGATGCGATTCCCGATCTGGTGGGAAGCTATTCACTCAATGGCATTGATCCGAAGGGCAATGAATATGGCGGGGTGCTCATCATCAAGGCCGGGACAAAGCCTGGCGAATATGCCATGCAGTGGCTCATTACGGGAGCCATTCAGGAGGGGACAGGCAGGGTGGTGGGGAATCAGTTACTGGCGGAGTGGCGCAGTATCGAAGGCATGGAAATCGATACGTATGGCGAGGTGACCTACACCATCACCACCAAGGGTGAGTTGTACGGTCCCCGCACCGCGGCGAATTACGATGGCGAGGGAACGGAAATCGCCTTCCCCAATGACGAGAATTGGGGCGAATTCCACCTCGGCCCGCAGTTGAAGAAATGAGCGCTTGGGGGGGACAAGTAGACAAGTTTGGCGGCGCGTCCGGGGCGGCGATCGCCATGTCAACTACTCCACCTGCGCCATCAGAAATTCGACAAGCGCCTCGACCTGTGCGTCGTTCAGCGCGTCTGCATAGTGCGGCGGCATTGTGCCGGGCTCATTCCCTTCCAGAACATAAGCATCCGGCTCCAAAATGGATTGGCGGATGTATTCCTCGGCCGACATGCCGGGAACTCTGTCCTGGGCAATGCTGCCGATGCCTTGCAATGATGGACCGAGAAAAGTCGTGCCATCTAACGAATGGCAGGTTCCGCAACCGGCCTGTGTGCCCAAGATCATCATATTGAACAATTGCTCACCCGTTGCATCGGGGGGGATGAGCGGGGCAGGCGCGGCTTGCTCATTTTTCGCACCGCCAGCGCAACCAGCCAAAACGATTAGCATGAGCGCAAAAATGACGACGATCTTGTAACCTGACGACTCCGAAAATCTCTGCCGTTGATACACAATCTGTCTCCTTGAGGAGCGGACAATAGTCGCTGGAAAATCTCGTTTCTGTCCGCCGCTCTACAAATACCCAGCATCCAAAAACAAAGGCGCAACCGCACTGACACGACCACGCCTTTGTTCGTTAGAAAAAGCCTTGTTTACTTCAGCGAAGAGAGGTAGGCGACCAACTGATTCACCTGCTCATCTGTGAGCTTATCGCTCCAGACGGGTGGCATGAGACCGGCCGTGAATCCCTCTGCAAGAACGGCATCTGGATCCAGGATGGACGTGCGAATTTCATCCGCGCTCAAGCGGCTGCCAACGCCCTGCATAGATGGGCCGACGACTACGGAGCCGTCTAGCGAGTGGCAGGTGCTGCAACCGGCCTGGGAGCCGAGCACGGCCTTGGCGAAGAGCTTCTGGCCAGCTTGGACATCGGCATCACCGCCGCCGCCACCAGAATCACCACCGCCGCCGCACGCGGCCACGACCATGAGCGCCAGAGGAAGGACTAGAATGACCAACAGTGTTTTTCGCATGATTGTTCCTCCTTGAAATGTGAGGGAGCTCCCTCGTGAGAGTGATTTGACAGGTGTGTTTGTCGGGGGAAAGTATACCTTATTTGAAGGTCAGTAGAAAAGCGACAAGATCATCAACCTGTTCTTCCGTGAGTAGTTCGGCGAAGTTTGGCGGGGCTGTTCCGGATGGAAATCCTTCGACAATGTAGGCGTCGGGATCGAGAATGGATTGGCGGAGATACTCCTCTGCGGTCATGCCGGGCACGCGGGTTGCGGCGCGACTGGCGACGCCGGCGAAGGAGGGGCCAACAACGACGACGTCTGGTCGCAGTGAATGGCAGATGCGGCAGGAGGCGTTGGTTCCCAGTGCTGTTTCGTTGTACAGTTGGCGTCCTCGTGCTGGATCCCCGCCGCTCAAACGGGCGTCAGTCAGGTGCAAAGGCAAGATTTGGCCTTCGGCCAATGTCACCGTTTCGTCGAACACCATCTGCGATTGGTTAGGGTTGGCGCCGTCGAACATCTCGAGTTGGAGGTGATGTTCACCGGGCGCTATTTTGATCTGCTCAAATGCATGTGCGAGCGGCCGCTTGCCACCCTTGAGGGGATAAGTTTCGTCCAAGAGGATTTCGTCATCAACAGCGAGCACCAAGCGGGTAGGCTGTGATGCACTCAAATCCAGTTCACCGGAGTCCACTGCGGGGGCATCTGCGGTGGCGATGGGGAAACCGCTACGATGATTGAGGGCGATTTCGACGACGCTGGGTTGGGCGGGGAAGGGGGTGTAGGGGATGTCCGCCAGCCAGATAATGAAGGCAAGGACGACGATCAGCAGGATGAGCGCGGGGATGTAAGCGCGCCAGCCAGATGAGGTGAAACGATAATCGTAGGCGGTGGCGGCGCTCTGGTGGGTTTCAGATTTCAGCGCTCGGGCGAAGTCGTTGGGGGGGACCCAATCGGTGATGATGGGAGCGTCGGCGTCTGCCCGTTTCAGCTTGGGCAGGCGTTCACGGGTCAGGCGCAATTGCTCCCACAGGTTGCCCTCGCGATTGGCGCAATCTTCGGGGGGACAGCCGATGAATTGCACTTCAGCCGCTCCGGCTTTGAGCGCCTCGCTGGCCAGATTGGGATGGGCCATGCTAATGCAGGTGAGGGGTATGATTTTCGTCGGCATGCCGTTGATTTCCAGGGCGGTGTTTTCGCTATTGGCCGTCGCTTGCGCCTGCAAGAAGGGGCGAGCGCCATGGGCGGCGTGCCGTTCGCAGGTGAAGACCACGCGCGTCGGTTTTTCTTCGCCAGATGACGCCAATGCCGTTGTCTGTTGCCAGAGGGGTTCGGCGGGGACATCGCCCAGCGTGAGGGCGTTGGTGGGGCAACTGCCGATGCAGACGCCGCAGGACACGCACATCTTGGGATCCACCACCGCGATGTATTTGTGTCGCTTGCCGTCATCACGTTCCACCATGCTGATGGCTTTGTAAGGACAATCTTCGGCGCAGAGGGTGCAACCGGTGCAACGTTCGGCGCTGACCACAATCGGCTCCAATGGTTTTCGCCGCAACAGCCAGGGAATGGCGATAATGAGAACGACGAGTAACCACACCAAGCCCCAGAACAGGGCTGGCGCCATGTTGAGCGCTGCTGGCAAGTAGAACAGATACCAGAAATCAATGGAGATTTGGCCTGGAAGTTGCAGCGGATTCGCTTTCGGTAACATGCCTAACGGAACCAGCGCTGAGGCGATAAACAGCAACACAATCGTGGTGATCGTCCAATAGTGGGGCGGCATCCACTTGGCCCGGCGCAAACGTTTGAGATGTAGCCAAAGGAAGAGCCCGATCAAGGCGGAAAGGAGGATATGGATGGCGAACATCAATAGAATGAAAATCCATCCTGTGCCGGCGTTTTCCGTAACCACGTACCGGGTCAGGAAAGAAACGCCGCCAGCACTCCCTCCGATCAGATCAATCAGAGTCTGGTTGAGCGTTTGGAAACGGACGTCCGGCACCATCCAATAGCCGGTGACGCCGATAATCCACACGAAGACCGCCATCACCACGCCCGTGACCCAGGCCAGCCAACGGGGCCCGCGGAATCGATCCATGAAAAAAGTGCGCCAGGCGTGAAGCAAAATGACGATGATCGCCAGATCAGAGGCGTAGCGATGCAGGGCGCGCAGGATCCTGCCCACCAGGCTGGCTTCTACTTTGGATACAGCCACATAGGAAGCATCGAAGCCGAACTGGTAGAACATAAGCAAGTAGACGCCGGTGATGAAGATCACCACCATCAGGGCGACAGCGATGGTTCCGGTGTGGTACAGTGGATTCAGTTGTTGTTCTTGAACGATCCGGCTGATCGGCTTTTCAATCGCCAGCGTCAGGCGTTCCAAAAAGTTCAGGAAGCGGCGCACTGGCGTATTCTGGCGCGTTTCCCAATCGACCGAGGCGTTGAACGCCGTCCAATCTCTTGCCCCCCGCTCCATTTTGACCCCGACCGTTTTTTGTTGCGAGTCCGTTTTGTTTTGTTGCGAAGGAAGGTCGTCTGACATGTTCCTGGCGCTGATGAGTGACAATCGGTGAATGTATGTTACAACTGTACTAGTTTACATCACAACAGGTCCTGGTCGGAAACGAACGAAGCGCTCGTTGAGGCGCCCTCCCAGGACCTGTTGAAGATGAGAGCGTTTGTGAACTACCAGACCTTGAAGCCGGGTGAGGTGGCTCCCATGTGCATAAGTTGGTCGACGATTTGTGGGCCGTAGGCGATGGCGAGCAGCGCTAGAGCGATCACCAGCCAGATTGCCCAGCGATCTAACCAGGCGGGCGTTTGCTGTGGATCGTGGAGGGATTCGGCCACGGGCGGCTCGACCTGCTCGTCTGCGGGGACTTTCTTGGAAAGCGCCGTGACGGCCATAATGATGATGTAGAGGTACACCGAAATGAACAGGATGCCTCCGCCGATGCCGATGCGCAGCAGGTGGCCGCTCCATTCTTCGGGAATATAAGGAGCTAGGCCCAGAGGCGTGCGTCGGGGGGCGCCTAACAAGCCGATGACGTGCATGGCGTTGGAGAAAATGACCATGCCGATAAACCACAGCCAGACCTGCACAAGCGCCAGTTTAGGCTTCCAGAGCTTCTTTCCCGTGATGTAGGGGACAAGCCAGAAGGAAATGCCCATGAAGGAGAGCGTAGCGGCCGAGGAGACGGTGAGATGGAAGTGTCCCGGCACCCAGGCTGTGTTATGCACCACCAGATTGATGTTGTACGAGGCATTGATCAAGCCGCCAATGCCGCCGAACATGAAGAGGATTCCCGCTAGCAGTTGGGCTGCCACGGAGGGATCGCCCCAGGGCAGCTTCCAGATCCAGCCCAGCCAGCCCTTGCCGCCTCGAGCGCGTCCGCCGATTTCTAGTGACGCGGTTACCGTGAAGAGCGTAAACATAGAGGGCAAGAAAACCGAGAAGGTGAGGAAAGCATGCACCATTTTCCAACCCTGGGGAACGCCGGGATCGACAAACTGATGGTGGAAGCCGAGCGGAACCGAGAGCACCAAGAAGAGCCAGAAGGCGAGACGGGCCAGGGAATCGCTGAACAGCTTGCCGCCGACCTGCTTTGGCAGCATCGTGTACCAGGACAGATAAGCGGGCAGCAGCCAGAAGTAGACCAGAGGATGACCTGTCCACCAGAACAGTGTGCGGGTCAACAGCGGATCCACGCCTTTTGTCAGTCCCAAGGCCCAGGGCAGCAGGAAGAAAAGGATTTCTACGGCGATGCCGATGGTGGCGATTTGCCACATCACCATGTTGAGAACGCCCATGAAGCTCATCAATGGTGTGCGTACACCGGGATTTTCTTTACGCCAGGCGTAATAAGTGAGATAAAAACCGTAGCCTTCGATCCAACTGCCGACCACCACCAGCGTCAGGCCCACGTAAAAAAGCCAGTGCGCCTTCATGGGGGCGTAGAAGGTGTAGAGCACTGTGGCCCAATCGAGCAAAAGAGGAATAGCGGCGGTCACCAGACCCACAACCATCATCCACCATCCCACATGATTGACAATAGGGTAGCGTAGGCGGCGTTTGAGGCCGTAAATGACGGTGAACGTAGTGAAGCCGGTGATGAAGAAGGTCGTCCAGATCAGAGCATTGAGCACGCCGTGCAAGGTCAACCCTTGATAGTAAGACTTGAACAACGCCTGGAACCAAGGTTGTGCATAAATGTCCCATCCTGCATGTTCGAAGGTCTGCAGGGGACCGAACAGGCTGCCGATTGAAAGTGCGGCAATAGCAAAGAGCATGTGCCAGCCGATGAATCTCTTATCGGAGGCAGTCATTTCATATTTAGTGCTTGCAGACATAGTATCTCCTTAATGATGGATTCTGTTGTCAGTTTGCGTTGTAATTGTGGTTCGTGGGCGCTTTGAGCGCAAAACACACAATTCCAGCTCAAACTGTCAACGTTCCAGCGGGCAGTTAGTCGGTGACAATCACCTTACCGAACATGGCGGCGTGACCCAATCCACAATACTCGGTGCAGATATAGGGATATTCGCCAGCTTCATCGAAGGTGATGGTAAGGCTCGCCACCTGGCCGGGAAGCACCATGACATTCATGTTCGTATCCTGGATTTTGAAGCCATGCTGCACATCCGAACTGGTGACGTAGAAAGTGACTGTCGAACCTTTGGGAACGGTTATCTCACGGGGATCGAAGGACCAGGTTTTGGCGAGAACGTGAGCTTCGTACTTGCCAGGAGCCAGTTCACGCAGGCCGGGTTCAGCAAATTCGCCCGACTGAGCTACGGTGTTCGGATCGACGCGACCAACTTGCCCGGGCACCTGAATGCCCATCATCGTGCCGGCAATGGTGATGGCGATGAAAAATAGGATGACGAGGATGATACTGGCGATGATCCACGTGCGTTCATAAGAATCAACGTGCAAAGATTCGTTCTTGCTGGTCATATAGTCACTCCTCTTGAAAGTAGCATTAGATAGACCGTGCCCCACAGGGCGATCAGGATCAGGACGAATATTACAGCGATAAGGGCTGCGCCCTTGGGATGAAATTCTTGCTGTTCATCCGGCTTTTTCTCGTCTGTCATAGTGCGTGCCTCCTTGGTGATGGAAAACGATAGGTTGAAAATGACTTGTTTATGCAAACGACCTGTCAGAAGAGGTCGGACGACCAGAGGCGGAACGATTAGAAGTCGTTTGCAGTATTTCCAGTAAGTTGTCGACAGTGGCGCCATTGACCTGTTGGCGGTCGTGAATCACCATTTTACTTTCTGTGAGCGTCAAGTAAATGATTGTAAGGGCGTCACCTTTCATATCAAGTAGTGGTCCCAGATTGTCTTCGTACAAATTGGCTGATTCTTGCTCGACAATCAAGACATCAGGTTGCTCACGCGCTATCACTTGCTGAGCTTCATCCCAGTTGCCAGCTGTGCCGATGATAGACATGTGGGGTTGTTCAGCCAGCAGGCGTTCGAGGCCATCGTGAAAAACGCCGTGACCAATGAGCAAGACAGTCGTAGCCATGATGCTATTGTAGCAGTTTCGCTCGCCTTTGTCTTCGCCCGAACGGGGATTATTTCACTAGAACTTTGGGCTATACTCCTCGCCTCTGGCATAGCCCAAATGGCGTACTCCCCTGCAATGCTACCCTTCCCGCGTCAGCCCTTGCCGTTCGGCCCACGCTGCGGCCTCGGAGCGACTGCGTAGGTTCAGTTTGTCGAGGATATGGCGCAGATGCGCTTTGACAGTGTGCGGCGAAATCGACAAGCGTACGCCGATTTCACGATTGCTCATCCCGCGCGCCACCAGTTTCAGTACATCCTGCTCGCGGTCGGTCAGGGCGTCAGTCGGCCGGGGTGAAGCGGCTGGTTGGGACGAAACAAACTGGTCGAGCAATTTCACCGACATAGCGGGACTAATGGCAGCCTTGCCGGCGTGAACTTGGCGGATGCCATCGCTCAACTCGGCGGCGGTGCTGTTCTTTAGCAGATACCCCCTGGCCCCCGCGCGCACCGCAGCGAAGAGATCGTTTTCATCTTCCGAAACCGTGAGCATGATGATGCCCAGATCGGGATGGTGTTTGTGCAGTTGTTCCGCCGCCGCCAATCCACCCATGCCGGGCATGTGGATGTCTAGGAGCACAACATCAGGCGTCAACTCAGTGACCGCATAGATCGCATCCTCTCCACTGCTCACGGCGCCCACCACCTGAAAACCGGACGCATCGTCCAAAATGCGGGACAGGCCCTCGCGAAAGAGGTGATGGTCGTCGGCGATTAGGAGCTTTATCATCGGGGTTTCTCCTCCCTGCGGTAACAAACGAAGTTGGTCGGCATTGCCGCACTTTTCAGGACAACGGAACCAAAGCCGTGATGCGTACGCCTTGATCCGGGCTGGTGGCAATGGTGAGGACGCCGCCCAGACTTTCGGCCCGTTCTCTCATGGAGTTGAGGCCGTGGCTGCGGAATTTGCGTTGGGTCTGCGTGATCTGCGGGAAACCCACGCCATCATCTGCTATCGTCAGTTCGATCTCTTCCGTCGTTGCCTGAAGGCGCACTTCGACCTGCTTGGCCTGCGCGTGTTTTCGGGTGTTGGTGAGCGCTTCCTGAGCGATGCGGAAGAGTTGAACCGATGTCGTGGTTGCGACTGTCAGATCATCGGGGACGGCGATGAATCGGGCATCGATGCCGGTTTGGAGCGCAAAGTCATCCACGTAATCGGCCAAATGGTCGGCCAGATGTTCGGGATGCCGCGTCGTGAATCGTAAGCCGTCGATGGCCTCGCGCACATCGGTGTAGGCGGACTGGATGGTTTGGCGCATGGTGGAAAGCTCTGTCTCCGCTCGTTCGATCTGGTTCTCGGCCAACAGTGACTCCACCCGCTCAACTTGCAAGCCCAAAAAGCCCAGCGTCTGCGCCAGGCCATCGTGGAACTCCCGCGACAGGCGTAACCGTTCTTTGATCACAGCCATCTGCCGGAGTTCGTCGTAGAGTTGGGCGTTGCGGATGGCCAAAGCCACCTGATGCGCCATGGTCACGAGTAGCTCGCGATGGCGATCGTGAAAGCCCTCGTTTCGTTCTGCACCCAAAAAGAGTGCGCCCAGGCTGTGGTCTTCCGTCATCAGTGGCGTAGCGGCGGCGGAGCGAAATCCGTGTTTTGCGGCAGCGATGTGCGATTTGATCACAGGCGCGCCCTGATTCATCGCCTCTCGTATGAATTGCGTCGCCAGGGCATAGCGAGCATCCGCGGGGTCATCTAACATGCCTCGATGCGCGCGCCAGAGCCATTCATCATCCTCTGTCAACACCAGGGCGGCCCCTTGCGCGTCCCAGCCGGATACGGCGATATCGAGCACCTTTCCCGCCAGATCATCCAGGGCGTCGTTTGTTTGCGCAACGCGATCCAGTGCGTGCAAGGTGTCCACTTGTCGGCTGCGAATGCGGATGCTGTCCAACGAGGAGGCGATGACGCCGCCCAGGATGTTCAGGAGACGCATCTGATTTTCGGGCGGACCATCGATGGAGGGGAAGTAAGCCGTGAGGATGCCGATGCGTTCCTGTTCATTGTTGATGGGCAGGCAGACAAGCGAACCGATGCCTTCCGCTTTCGCCAGGGGCTGTAAACCATCGAACAACGGACAGTCGCCATCGACGTGGGCATGGAGGGCGCTGCAGGATTGGCAACGAGACGAAATAACGCCGTCATCGATGCGCGTCTGCAGCGCGTGCAGATATGTATCGCTCAAGCCCCAGGCCATGTCCAGCTTCAGACGCTCGCCTTCTGTATCGAAGGTGACCATCGTTGATGAGATTGCATCGGTCAGTTGCAAGGGCGCTTGCGCCGCCAATTCCAGCAGCGTTTGCTCACTGCCTGTTTGCGAGACCAGCGCCCCCAAGCGGTCCAGCGCCAACAAATCTTCGTGACTGGCTTCCAATTCGGCATACGCTACGCGTAAATCATCTTCAGCCTCGGCGCTTTGGGCGACTGCCGAAGCGATAATGGTCATGCCGATCCAGACGGCGATGCTGCCGGTGACGCTATAGATGAGCAGTTCGAGCCACCAGTCCCATTGGCTAGGCGCGGGCCTGATAATCGTTGCCACCACGAGTTGGTGTCCGGCCGCCAGGGCGAGAACAACCAGCGGCGCGTTCCAACGCAGCATCCGCAATTGTTGATGCAATGGCGCTTTTTGTAGTTGCTTCCAGGCAGCGATGAGTCGTTGCACGAAATTTGCTCCGGACGCGAGATCAACGGTGAATTTGCAGCAAAGAAACAGAGAAAAATGACCCGCCATGCCCGCGTCTCGGTTACATTATACGGCGTAGCGCGGCTCTGTCAATCATGGCGAGGCGTCGCCAGAGATGCTGCGGGCGCTGCTCAAGGATTTTTGCGTGTTGCGTATTGCGTGTTCCGTCGTGTCGGAGACTAGAGCGTGCACCATGTTTTAGCGTTAAAAAACCGTATTGTTTTCCCACATTTTCCCTCATTTTCCCATACTATCCCACAACGAGCGCGCAGTTGTATGCAAAACCGTCTGCTGTCGACCAAAAACCTCGCGGTATGGGCAGGTCCCGGCCTATCGATTTTCTGGTCTGCTGGGCTCCGAATTTCCGAATTTACGGGTCATGGTGCGCGGCTCCTGCACCAGCGTCACCAGCATCAGAAGCGCGGCCAAGCCAAACATCGCTGAGACGGCGAAAAGTAGGTTGTAGCCCCAAAGCGCCAGCAGACCGCCCACCAAAGGCGATGCGACGCTGCCAATGCCCATCGTGGTGTTGGCGATCCCCACATAAGTTGGCCGACGTTCTGGACGTGAGAACTCCATGTTGATCAGCACCCCCGACACGATGGCAATGCCCGTGGCCATCCCGACCAGAAAGAATACGACGTTGAACCAAATGGGCGCGGGCGAAAGCCATGCCAGCAGATAGGCCGCCACAACGCCCGACAGTCCCACTTGCAGCGAGCGCTTATGCCCGACCCGGTCGGCGATGAAACCGGCCGCGAGATTGCCGGTCGTTTGCCCGACCAACAAGGCGGCGGTGTAGAGACCGACCGTGGCATCGGGTACAGACCAGCGCTGAATAGCCGCCACGGTGATGAATCCCGCCGCCATGTTGCCGAAGCTGGCCAACAAGCGCACGAATAAATAGTGGCGGAAGTTCTTGTCGCGGCGCAGGATGCCGGTGATTTTGCGCCAGGACCAAGCGCGCTGCCGCTGGATCTCCGGCGACAGAGGCTGGGCGGGTTCACGCGTCAGGGCGAGGAATACCCAACTGAGATTGATAGCCAGCGCGGCCAGAAAGAAAGCGTAGGCGAAATTGGTTGGGAACGGGAAGGTTTTCAGCAGCCAGCCACTGAAAAGCGCCGCCAACGCACCAAACCCCGTTCCCACAAAAGCCGTAATCCCGAAAAAGCGACCGCGACGGTTCACGGGGAAAATGCGCGCTATCATGTCTGACCAGGCCGGAGCGATGATGCCAGCGCCCATGCCCTGCGCCGCGTAAGACAGGAAAAAGATCACCAGCGCCAGCAGTGGATATTTGACGCTCATCAGCGCGGCTATGGGCATGAACCAGATTGGCAAGCGCTCGATGAAAAATCCCAAATTGACCACCACCGGTTTCTTGCGGGCCAGTTTTTCGGTGGGACCAGCCACGAACAATTGGGGTAAATACCAACTGGATTGGCCGATCACAGCCATCAGGGCGATTGGGAAGGGATTCGTGGTGATTTTGCTGATGAATAACGGCAAAATCGTTGTGTACGAAATGAAACTCAAGCCGATCCACAAAAATGCGCCATCCAGGAAGTTCACGGCTAGATTCCAGCGGAAGTTTCGGTTCACTTCCTCTTGGATCGATTGCTCGCTGCGTTCTGGGGGGGATTCATCCGCCCTTACCAGCCAAAACAGTGCTTGGCGCGGCCAGTTGGTCATGGGATTTCAAGTATCGATCAGGAAAGTTTCGGCTTCTAAACGAGTGTGAAAGTCGGGCGTCATGCGCGTGCAAATGTCTCCGAGAGTTGAACAGGCGCTCATTATACGGTACGGCCATTCCGAAGAGAAAGAATGCAGCTCCTTTTGTCCTGTGTCGTTGATCTTTCCAGACGTGTCGTCCGAGGGGGTGGCTTCGGACCTGAATGTCGTCTGTCCATCCCACCCGTTTTTTCCACGCCCAGCGTCTTCTGCAATACGTGTGTGCAACAGCGGGAGGATGTCTCGCATTCGTTCGACATGATGTCACGATGACACCCCATCGTCCCGCACAGCCAAGATTTGTCCCTGCCATTATACACGCGCTCATTCAGCATTATCGTCGACTGTGCTACAATACGCTGGCATCTGATGAATAACGACGGAATAAACTTACGATAAGAGCGTGATATGAGCGATCAAACCTGGCTTGACTCACTGAACGACAAGCAATTTGAAGCAGCAACCTACCGGGCGGCCCCACTCCTTGTCTTGGCCGGCCCCGGAAGCGGCAAAACCAGAATCCTGACCAATCGCATCGCCTGGATGATTCGGGACCAAGAGACCCAACCCGAGAGCATTCTGGCGGTCACCTTCACCAACCGCGCAGCCGAAGAAATGCGCGATCGCCTGTTCACACTGCTGGGAGCGCAGGCGAGCCATGTCTGGGTGTACACATTTCACGCCGCGGCGGTGCGCATCTTGCGGCGTTTCGGCGAGCGTATCGGCCTGGCTCCCGACTTCGCCATCATCGACGAAGAGGATCAGCGCCGCGCCCTTGATCGTATCCTGGGCGAGGCTGGGCTCAGTCGTGAAATGTATCCTGTCGGTCGCATCCTTAGCTACATCGGCGACCGCAAAAGCGCGCTGGAAGACCCACGAGAAGACGATCCGCGGGCTGACGCCGCCTTGGTGGAAGTGGCTCGCCAGTACGAAAACTGGCTGATCACCCGCAAGGCATTGGATTTCGACGATCTCATTCGTTATGCCGTAATCCTGCTGCGCCATCATGACGAAGTGCGGGCGCACTACCACCGCACGCTCAAACACGTCCTGGTGGATGAATACCAGGACATCAACACACCCCAGTACGAACTGCTCAAACTCCTGGCGCCCGTGGGTTCCAGCATCACCATTGTCGCCGATGACGATCAATCCATCTACGGCTGGCGCGGCTCGCGGCCCGAGCTAATTGACGACTTCATCGAACGCTACCGGCCCCACGTGGTCAAGCTCGATATGAGCTATCGTTGCCCCCCGGCCGTTCTTTACGGCGCCCAACGACTCATCACCCATCAGCGTAGCAAAGAACGGCAACGCTTCATGCACAGCAACGTCGATGGCGACGCCCCCATCTTCCATTACATCTTTCACAGCATCCACCAGGAGCAGCGCTGGCTGGTCACATTGGTGCGTAAGTTGATCGATGAGCGAGGCTACCAGCCAGGTGACATTGGCATCCTCTACCGCACCCATCGCCTGGCGAACGCCGCCGAACAAGCGCTGCTCCAGGCTGGATTCAAGGTGCATCGCCTGCGCAAAGAGAGCTTTTTCGATCAACCCGTCGCTCGCGACGTGGTGCGCCACCTCCAACTCGCCCGCCTGTTGAGTGAAGAGAATTTCACCGCGGCTATCAACTTCCCGCGTAGGCAAATCGACGAATTGACCATGATCCAGTTACAGCGGCTCACACAAGTGCGCCACATCGATTTCGTGGCATTGGTGCGCCGTAGCGAGCGCTACCCCGAGATCAGCCCCCTGACTCGCGCTCACCTGCGACAGTTTTTGCACTTTGTCGACGAGGAACTCCCAGATTCAGATGAAAATGCTGAAATCGCCCTGCGTTCACTATTCAAACAACTCGACGCCATGCGCTCCCCCTGGCGAGCAGAGGATCTGGAGTTGTTGTACGGGTTTATGCGTTTCACAGACCTGGTTGATGAAACGGAAGCCCTGGTCGAGGCCATCGACGATGAACGCCCCATCGTCGTTCTGCACCCCGCCACCATCGACGGATACGCTGCGGCCGTCATCCTGCGCATGACCCTGCGGGATTAT
>DUEF01000198.1 GCA_011176555.1 Caldilineae bacterium | reverse complement strand
TCATCGCCGCGGAATTCACCCTGAAAGCCGTGAGAGATCGCCGTTTCCTTGATATCCTCGGCAATGTCCGGATAGGCGTAGTAATACTCCCGATCTTCCTCATATTCGGGCGACGTCCCGTACAGCGGATGCCAGGCAATCACGTCCACCAGGGGCATGACGTCCGATTGAATCAAGTGGTACAGGTCATCTTGCCCGTAAAAGAGCACAATGCTCCCGACCACGATCTTGGCCTCGGGGTATTCGTCCCGAATGACCGGGACGACGCGACGCACTAGTTCGACGTAATCCTCCGGCTTGATATGCTGGATGGCGCTACCGTCATTGTCTGGTTCGTTCCACAGCTCAAAGTAGCGTACGCGGCCTTTGAAATGACCCACGATATAGCGCACGTACTCCAGATAGCGTTGAATTTCATCCTCGGTGGTAAAGCGCGAGGGGATATCGGGCCAACCCTCCGGGTGGTTGGCCTTGTCCCAAAAGCTGAGGATGTAGGTGACGGTGATGCCACTCTCGTCTAGCCTGGTCACAAAGGCGTCCTGTTCCACCGTGATAGTCTCCGGCCGACTCCAGTCAATCGAAGGCCAATCCTCTATTTCGTTGAAGGACATTCTGACCATCTTTAAGCCCTTGACCCCCTGTGGATCGCACGAAAAGTTGCCGGGCACTGAGGGGCTGCCCAGGTAGCCCCAGAGGCTGCCAATATGGTTGTCCAACAGCTCTGACGAGCATCTAGCCCAATAGGGGGAAATGGGCAAATCGTTTCCTTGTTGCAGAATCAAAGATCGGACCGTGCCCGTCGTTGGCACCGAGAATTGGCTCGTATTGCCGTCCTCATCAGTGGCCGTAGCGGTCAAGTGGGAACCAGTGAATGAAGTGTTCTTGCCAAAGGCAAAGACACCCCTGCTGTCGGCCGTCGTCTGGCCTTCAAAAATGGCTCCCTCATCGCTATCGTCGGAAAAAATTTCGATTGTGCAGTTGCTGCATGCGATCCCGGTCAAGGTCCCCGCTGGTAGATCGTAATCTAGGATAATTGGAACTGGTATTTTGTTATTGGCGCTCCCCGCCAGAAAAATCCCCGCCCAATGATTGTCGTGAATGCTGTTTTGTGTGATGGTATTGTGAGTCGAATCCGGACCATTCACAACAATGCCCGATCCATTATTGAAAGCAATCACGTTGTTCGGACCGATGGTGTTCCCGTTAGCGCCCTCACAAATCCACACACCGGTCTGATTGCCCAACCGGGGGACGCCGGTTGCATCCGTTCCCATCAGATTCCCCGTAATCACGTTGAGTGTTGCGCCGGCGAGATTGACGCCAGCATCATTGCGACTGAACAGGTTTCCCTGGCCGAAAGGCCCGCTGCCAACGGACCGATCCCCGCCGATCACATTGTTTCTGGCATCCCCACTGATGGCGATTCCCGGCCCGGAGAAGTTGGAAAACTGCAAGCCCTGGATAGTATTTGCATCGGAGCCCACGATCTGCAAACCGGCCTCCCAGTCTCCTGGCAACTGGCTGCCATCCAGAATCACGCCGGCATTGCTGGCGTCCAGCGTCAGATTGTTCGCATTGATGTGGGGTAAGGCGCTGGTGATGGAGATGGTGACGGGCGCGGTCGGAGGGAAGACGGCGGGGTCGAAAGTGATGGTGTCGCCATCTTGCACGTCAAGCAGCGCCTGGCGCAGGGTGCCCGGGCCACTGTCCGCGGCGCTGGTGACGAGGGTCTCGGTTCCTCCTTGCCGCACCGGGGCAAGTTGTGCTCGGATAGGCGTCTGCGGTGCCGTCAAAATGAGAACGAGCACCATGACAATCAGGAAAACGGTCGTCTTTTTCATGGTTCCTCCTGGCAAATAGGTCATGATACCGGGCGTAGTCAAGCGAAACCTCCTCGGCCATTTCCTCCTCGTAATCAAGCAGGGGGTGTTTCTGACTCGCTTTTGATGGGTGTAATGCAGGGCGCTACCGGCAACTTCGCAGATTGTTGCTCAAACCCCACAGGCAACGCGCGTCGTCGGGTCTACCATGTCAACTCCATACCTAGCTGCTCAGCCATCCACAGCCGGTCGTTCTCGACCCACCACTCGACGATCTTGCCGTCCTTGTAGCGCTGCATTTCCACCTGGTTGTACTTGATCGGCACGCCGTTGATTTGCTGGCCCATGAAATCACCCTCGTACGTGGCTTCGAAGGTGATGAACTCCATCATCAGGTCTCCCTCGGCGACTTCACCCTGAGACGTGAACGTCAGGTCTTTGAGCTTGGGGAAGAATTCTTGCCAGCCGGCGATCATGGCGTCCAGGCCGACGACATCGACGCCGCCCGGATAGTGGAGCACGCAGTCGGTGGCGATCACCTCATCGAACTGATCCCAGGCGCCGGTTGTGAACAGCTCGAGGAATTTGCCCATGACGGCCTTGTTCGCAGCCACCTGATCGGCATCAGCTTTGAGCGTGGCGATGGTTGGGTCCGTTGTTGGCGTGACTGCAGGGGCGGGCGGGGGTTGACAAGCGCCTAGGACCATCGTCACCAGCAACCCGAGAAAGATATTTCGCAGCGTTTTCATTTCTAACCTCCTGTTGAGAGAGTTGGCCCTTTTACCCATAGCCTACCCTCGTTTCGTCACCATGTCACCACCCTTGAGGGATGGAAAAAGGATGGCTGGTCGGGAGCTATCTGCAAATTGGTTTCAGATAGGTTATAATGTCAATGTGAAGGTGATCGAATGGACGAATCTGCTGATTTTGCTGTTGATTTCGAATTGATCGAGTCGTTGAGCGAGCGCGAGTTGGAAATACTGGCGCTTTTTGCTGAACAGCGCACGAACCAGGAAATCGCCAATGCTCTTTTTCTCAGCCTGAACACGGTCAAATGGCACGCACGCCAGATCTACGGCAAATTGGAGGTGAGCAACCGGCGGGAAGCGGTCGAGCGCGCCCATCAATTGGGCTTGTTGGATGTGTCGAAACCGATCTCCGGCGCTGCACCCCATAACCTGCCAGCCCATCTCACGCCATTTGTGGGCCGCGAGCGGGAGTTGGTCGACTTGCGCAGCCTCTTGCTCGACTCCGGCTGCCGTTTGCTGACTATCGTCGGCCCCGGCGGTATGGGTAAGACCCGGCTGGCGCTGGCAGTGGCCGATCTGCTGGTGCAGGAAGCCCCCGTCACCTTCGAAGATGGTGTTTTTCTGGTGCTCCTGGCCAGCTTGAGCGATGCAACCTCTGTGGTGTCTACCGTAGCCGATGCTGTCGGTTTTCATTTCTATCAGGCCGACAGCGCACCCGAACAGCAATTGGGCCGTTTTCTGCGGCAGAAAAGTATGTTGTTGGTGTTGGACAACTTCGAGCATTTGATCGGTGAGACCACCCTGCACTTCCTGACCGACCTGCTGGCGACCGCGCCCGACGTCACGGTGCTCGTCACCTCACGCGTGCGCTTGAACCTCCAGGGTGAGCAGGTTTTTCCGTTGCGTGGCCTCGATGTGCCCCAGTCAATTACACAAGGGGAAATGGAGGTCATCGCCAATGATGGCGTGAAGCTCTTCTCCGCTGCCGCCCGCCGCGCCGACCCCACCTTCGTTCTGAACTCGCGCAACCTCTCACCCGTGGTCGACATTTGCCGCCTGGTTGAAGGTATGCCCCTGGCCCTCGAACTGGCCGCGGCCTGGATGGCTGTGCTGGAACCCGCGGAAGTCCTGGATGAAATCCGCCGCGGCCTGGATTTCCTTGCGTCCGACGCCGCCAATGTGCCCGCACGCCAACGCAGCCTGCCGGTCGTCCTGCATGCTTCCTGGCAACTACTCAGCGAAGCTGAGCGTGAAAGCATGCGAAAGATATCGATCTTCCGCGGCGGTTTCACCAGCGATGCGGCCCGTGAAGTCGCTGAGGTCTCGCCCAAGACGCTGCTGGGCCTGGTCGGGAAGAGTTGGCTGCAGAGGGATACAAGCGGGCGCTATCAGGTGCATGAATTGCTACGTCAGTATGGTGCTGAGAAATTAGGGGAAGACACGGCAAACGAGAATGATGTTCGGGGACGACACAGCTTGTATTACTGTCAATGGCTCGTAAAACTCGAGGGAGATCTACGAGGACGCAAGCAACAAGGCGGACTGCATACCATCGGCGTGGAACTGGAAAACATGCGTTCCGCCTGTTTGTGGGCAGCCAGCAAGCAACCCAACGTTGAACTTCATCACGCTTTCAATGCTCTTGGCCTCTATTTCCAATGGCAAGACGACTTTTTCGTCGGCGATCCCCTATTCGAACAATTGGCTGATGAACTCGCTGACGCAAAAGGTGAATCGGCCCAACATGCCTTGGCCCAAATTCTGACCTGGCGTTCCGCCTTCCACAACCGGGTGAGGGATACGAAAGAAAGCGAGCGTCTGGCCGATGCGGCTCTTCACTTGATGAATTCACCAGTTTTGGCGCAACGCGATATGGGGGCACTGCGGGCGCACAGATCGCTGCAACGCGGTTACAACGACCTTCGCACCAAACCCGACGAGGCAAAC
>DUEF01000197.1 GCA_011176555.1 Caldilineae bacterium | reverse complement strand
GCGCACGCTCAATCTGCGTCCACCCGATTACTTTCCCCGCGCGACCGACGCCATCGCAGAGATCATCGTCGCGGTCAAGCGATTACTGGAGGCGGGGGTGGCGTACGAAGCCGGGGGCAATGTCTATTTTCACATCGACGATTGGCCCGAATTCGGCAAGCTTAGCCACATCCCGCGCCAGGAGATGCTCCCCATCGCCAATGAGCGCGGCAATTTTCCCGATGACCCCCACAAGCGCGACCCGCTCGATTTCGTGCTCTGGCAAGCGCAGAAACCCGGCGAACCGGCCTGGGAGAGCCCCTGGGGCGCGGGCCGCCCGGGTTGGCACATCGAATGTTCGACGATCATCACCAAATGGCTGGGCGAAACCATCGATATCCATGGCGGCGGCGCTGATTTGACATTCCCTCATCACGAATGCGGCATCGCTCAGGTGGAACCGGTGACGGGCAAGCCCTTTGTGCGCACCTGGATGCACACGGCGATGGTTCGTTATCAGGGTGAGAAGATGAGCAAATCGTTGGGGAATCTGATCATGGTGCGAGATCTGTTGAAGACATACTCGCCTGACGTCATTCGTTTGTACCTGGCCGCCCACCACTATCGATCGTCATGGAGTCACGACGAGAGGAAATTAGAGCAGGCCCAAACGCTGGCCAAACACCTGCTCGACATCGTGATGCTGCCCAGTGGTCAGACTCCACCCACCGCGGAGATGAAAGAATCCTACGCCCTGGACGAAAAGAATTTTCATGCGGCGATGAATAACGATCTCGACACGCCCAAAGCGCTTAGCGCCATCGAAGATCTGGCGATCGATGTGAAATACGACGCGCTCGCTGGCTACGACGTGCAGGAAGCGATGAGCACGCTGCGGGCGTTTTGCAGGGTGTTCGGGCTGCAGCTCGATGCCGGAGAACCAGAACCGCGGGTGGTGGCGGGCTGGAACAGGCATCTGGAGCGATTTAGGATGAGTGAAGATTAAAGGATGAAAGATTGTGACTATACAGGTGAAGCCGCTCTTTTTGCGTCATGTCGAACGGATGTGAGACATCCCCCCCAATTGGGAGGAAGATTTCTCATAGCGAGGGGATTAGTTCCCTCGTTCCGCTCGGGACAGGCTTCCCGCTGGTCGTCGAAATGACGGTGACCTGTACAGTTGTTAAAGATTAAGGTCGCAGGTCCAACGCACCACGCACCACGCAACACCCAATCCCTCTCATGCTTCCAGGTCTCGGTTATCTTCCCATTCGCACCGGCCCTGCCATCTGGCGGGACTTCGACGCCGCTGAAATCCAGGATGATTTGGCGCAGATCGCTGCGCTCGGTTTCCAGGCGGTGCGCATTCCCCTATTTTGGGCCGATTTTCAACCCACCGCCGATCGTATCAATCCCCGCGCGCTCGATCATTTCGGCCAATTTTTGCGATTGGCGGAGGATAACGGCTTACAGGTTACGGCGGGGCTGTGGGCGGGCATGTGGGATGGGGCGCTGTGGTGGCCCGATTGGGGCGTCAAACCCGCGCCGCTGTCCCCCAATTGGCCCCTGATCGTCAACGAGCAATGGGTGCGCTGGGGCCGCATCCGCCATCCCTTTAGCGATGAACGGATGCTGGCCGCCCGCGACCTGCTGATCCGGGAGCTGGTGGCGTATTACGGCCAGCATCCGGCGCTGCTGGGCTGGGAGCCGCTGCCCGGTTTCGGGCGGCTGGCCGCGGCCGCGCCCCGCGCCGCGGTGCTCGATTGGGTGGGCGACACGCTCGAAAAACTCGACGCGGCCGCGCCCGGCCATTCAGCCACCTTCCTCCTCGCGCTCGACGCCCTGGAAACGCCCACCGCCATCTGGCCCTGCGACATCATCGCCGCGGGCGGGCAACCCAGCCTGAGCATCGCCACCTTTGCCAGCGACCGCCGCCGCCTGCCCCTCAACCCGCGCTGGATCGCCTTCGCCCTCGATCTTGTCTCGACCCTGGCGCGTCGCCCGATCAGTTTGCATCTGGCCGGCCTGCCCACCACGCCCCCGGGCGAGCCGTCCGCGTCCCGCGACGGCGTTTTCTACGCCAACGAGGAGGTGGCGGCCGAGCACCTGGCCGAGGTCATCGCCATCGCCCGGGAGCGGGATTGCCCGGAACTGTGGCTGTGGCGCTGGGCGGATATTCCTGAAAATCGGTGGCACGCGCCGCCCTACGACCATCCCAACTGGCGACGCCACACCGGCATCCTGCGGCCCGATGGCGGGGAAAAGAAGCTGGCCGGGGCGCTGCGGGATGGTGGGGCGCAAGCGGATTATCCCCGCCTGGAGTTCGACCCGGACGAGTACCGGGCGGACCCCCGCGCCCACTTCCAGCGTTTGTGGAATGAGTACCAGCGGGTGGCGTAAAACGTAATGCGTATTGCGTGTTCCGTCAAGTTGGTATCGAGCGAACGGACCACGCACCACGTCACCATCTCCATCATCCCGACCTTATGCTCGACCAGGTTTGGTGAAGGGCGCAGACTGTCCTAAAATGGTGCTGACGTCAAATAAGGTGGCGCAGCCACAACCAAATGGCGACGTGTTGCGTGTTCCGTTGGTTGTGCTCAATTATGCCACGCACTACGCAACACGCACCACGCAAGCGACCAACGGTCGCCCGTACCCCCCCCATGACCGCAGGAATCATCGCCGCCGGACATCCGGCAACCGCAGAAGCCGGAGCACAATTATTGCGCGAGGGCGGCAACGCCGTCGACGCCGCGGTGGCCGCGTCCTTCGCCAGTTTCATGACCGAACCCACCCTGGTCGCGCCCGGGGGCGGCGGTTTCGCCACGGTCTACCGCCGCCGGGATGGCAAGGTCTCGTTGTACGATTTCTTCTGCAACTTTCCCGGCCTGAACGGCGAGCCGCCGGAACAGCTCGACTTCTATCCCATTTCCATCGACTACGGCCCCACCACCCAGCTTTTTCACATCGGCCGGGGCAGCGTTGCCGTGCCGGGACTGATCGCCGGGCTGTGCAAGCTCCAGGAAGATAGCGGCCGCCTGCCCCTGGCGGTCGTGCTGGAACCGGCCATCGCGCTGGCCCGGCGCGGAGCGCCGATCGGCGACTTCGGCAGCTACGTGGGCTATCTGCTCTACTCGATCTTCAGCAACGAGCCTGATCTCGCGGCCCTGTTCGGCGCGCCCGGCCATTTTCTGGCCCCGGACTTCTGTTATCGCAACCCCGACCTGGCCAACACCCTGGAGGCTTTGGCGAAAGAGGGCCCCGACCTCATCTACCGCGGCGACATCGCCCAGGCCATTCTCGCCGACCAGCGCAAACATGGCGGACTGCTCACCGCCGCCGACCTCGCCTCATACCAGGTGATCGTGCGGGAGCCCCTACGCCTGCCCTACCGCGACCTCTGTCTCTTCACCAACCCGCCCCCCTCGCGCGGCGGCGCCCTCATCGCCTTTTCCCTGGCACTGCTCGAGGCCTATGACCTGAAGGAACTACCCTTTGGCAGCGCCCGGCACCTGGGGCTCCTAACCGAGGTGATGCGCCAGACCAACCTCGCCCGGCCTTCATTCGAGAGCTTTGGCGATGTCGATCTTTTCCTTTCGCAAGAGCACATCCGCGACCACAGCCTCGATCTGACCAACCGCCTGGCTCGGCCCGCCCGCCCTTATCCGCCCGACCCGCCGCTCAATCTCGAACATCAGAACACCACCCACATCAGCGTGCTCGACGCCAACGGCAATCTCGTTTCCCTGACGACGACCGCCGGGGAAACGCCCGGCTACGTGTTGAATGGCTCCGGCCTTATCCTCAACAACATCCTGGGCGAGGACGATTTGCATCCCGATGGCTTCCACCTGGGAACGCCCGGCAAGCGCATCGGCTCGATGATGGCTCCCTCCATCATTTTACATAACGGCGATCCGGTGTTGGCGGTGGGCTCGGGCGGGGCCAACCGCATCCGCACCGCCATCCTCCAGGTCATCCTCAATTTCACCGATTTCGATCTGAACCTGCGCCAGGCCGTGGAAGCGCCGCGCATCCACTTCGAGCAGGGCGAGTTGCAGATCGAGGGTGGGGTGAAGTCCAGTACGGTGGGCTGGTTGCGGCGGTGGGGCTACGATATCGTGCGCTGGGGCGGGCGACACATGTTTTTCGGGGGAACGCACGCGGTCGGGAAGAACGAGGATGGCGTTTTTCAGGG
>DUEF01000196.1 GCA_011176555.1 Caldilineae bacterium | reverse complement strand
GTAGGGGGCCGTTGTTGAGCCCAATGCGCCATTCATCGCCCAACATGCCGATGCCATGCTCGAATCCCGGAACCATGTATTCGGCGAATCCTCGATCCTCGCAGAAAAGCAGCATCTCGTCGGCCAGGTCAGAAGGCGTGATGCCGGCGCGGTAGCTTTGCAGCACCAGCGTGATCAAATCGACGAAATTCCGGGCGTGCCAGCGCTGCCGCGGCGTTTCCGGCCCCAGCAAATAGTTGTGCGTGTGATCACCCAGTCCCAGCTTGAAGGTGGCGTGTAAATCCACCATCAGAGGTTCGCCGCTTTGTAGCTTTTTACGGGTGGCCGGCGTGCAAGCCCCTGCTGCGTAGCTCGTGCGGTAACCGGAAGCGATCTCATTGCCCCCGGTGAAAGTCCATTCGAACACGCTGCCCGCCTTGCGCATGGCGTAGGTGGCGATGCCGGAGATCTCCGTTTCGGTCATGCCCCGGTAGCCGCCATCTTTGATCGCATCGTAAACCGCCTGATGGCCGATGTCGGTGATGCGGGAGGCCTCGCGAAAACGATTGATCGTCCCCGCGTCTTTGATCAACGCCAACTGATCGATGATGTCGTGGGCATTGACGAGTTCGGCCTTGGGCAGCGCCGCCGCAAATTGCTCGTACTCGTAATGGGTGAGATTGCCCTCGGGCAGGTAGTTGGACATGCCGCTTTCGATGCCGACCACCCCTTTGCCCTGGGGCAGATACTGCAAAATGAAGTCGGAAATGGCGCTGATCTGATCCTGCCCGCCCATCGGCGCATATCCGAGCACATGTTCTTCATCCAACCAGGAGTCATCGCCCACCCGCGTCGCATCGATCACGAAAGTGAAGGCGGTGGGCAGCCCCCGGCTGGGGATCACGACAAACGAGCGCCAGGGACAGAAGGCGTCCAGGGTCCAGGATAGGGTTCGTAGCCGGGAACCGAGGTACACGTCGATGCCCCGCCGATCCATTTCCGCCTGGATGCGTTTGATGCGGGCCGGAAAATCGATGAAATAGGGATCCTGTTGTTTCATGATTCCTCTCTGATGCGGGGCGATGTCAATAATCGGTGGGGATTGTGGCCAGCACTTTGTTCATGCGGTCGACGATGACCGACAGGCTCAAGGCCTTGACCATGTTGCCTTTCAAGCGAAGCTTGCCGCGCATCAGGGCGGAGCGGGAGCCCAGTTCGGCGCGGGAGATGGCGGCGAAAACGTCGTAATCGCCGGTGATGGTGAATTCCGCTTCCGGAAAGGGCTCTTCGGACACGGAAAGCTCGTCGATAGCGCCATCCACAAAGCTGTAGTAGAGCGCCCGATCCAATCCATCCGGGCAATTGCGGTAGATCGTCAACATGGAGGAAGTGACGTACTTCATCTTTTCCGGCGTCAACTCGGTCGTCAAGCGCCTGTGAGCTTCCGCGGCCCATTCAGGACTGAGGTAGGTGAGATTCGACATGATCGGCTCCTTGTTGTGTCGAGTGCATTTCTAATCCCAGCATCATGCTGGCGACGACGCTGGCGGTGGTGACCCGACCGGCGTGGATGGCCGCGCGCAAAGCGGTGGGGGTGAGGACAATCGGTCGGACTTCATCGAGGTCACCGGCATCGGGTTCGGCGACTTGTTTCAAATTGGTGGCGAAGAAGTAGTGGCCCAGGCTCATGCCGCGATTACTGTCGTCGTAAAATGAGCCCAGCGCCTGCCATGTTCCAGCTTGGTAGCCGGTTTCTTCTAGCAATTCGCGCTTGGCTCCTGTCAGCGCATCCTCGCCCGGGTCCAGGAGCCCGGCGGGCAGTTGCAAGACGATGCGGCCGATGCCATGTTTGTATTCCTCGACGGCCAGGATGCGGCCATCGGGCAGGACGGGGAAAATGATGGCGTAGCTCGGGGCCTCCGCCACCAGGTAATCGTCGATCACGCGGCCATCGGCCAGGCGCACGGTCTGTTCCTTCACCCGCAGCCAGGGGCGCTTGTCGAGCAGCAGACGTTCTTCTAAGACTTGCCAGCGGTGATTGGTTGTCGCCACCGCCGCGTACTCCCGATGTTTCGCCATTTCAGTTTCCATGTTGGCGACAGGCTGCCATTCTCCTTTCTCGTAAAGATTCCAGGATTTTTTGCTCTTCCTTGTCTAATTCAATCATTTCCGGCTTCCAGTTGTAGTATTTTAGGACCCAATGGTATCACGATGTGCACTAAATGTCATCATTAATCTTGAACATTTGGCAAGTAAAATTCATTTTGACTGCCGTACTAATCTGTGTTAAATTGTACGGCAAGGAGATTTGCCATGATCAACACAAAACTCACTGTGCGCGTGCCTCGGGATTCTCTCGAGAAGGCTAAACGTTACGCCGCAGAACAAGATACGACGCTGACCCGACTTATTTCAGAATATCTGCGCCGCTTGACGATCCAGGATGATCCATTGGCTGATGCGCCCATCGTCCAGCGCCTGAGTGGTTCGCTCTCTGCAGATGTGTCCGAGAAGGATTACACCCACTATCTGGAAACGAAATATGGCGACAGCGTTTAAGGTTCTGCTTGATCTCAATGTGATTCTCGATGTACTGCAACGGCGACAACCATTCTTCGAGGCTTCGGCGCGAGTGCTGGCGCTGGCAGAAACAGGAGTCATAGAAGGATCGGTTTCGGCGCATAGCATTACCACGCTTTTCTATCTGTACGCAAAGGCTCAGTCAGATGCTGAAGCGCGTGTCGCGATTGCTGATCTTTTACGATTTCTTTCTGTCGTCTCCGTTGGTCAGCGAACGATTGAACAGGCGCTCGCTTTGCCGTACAAAAATTTCGAAGATGCCGTGCAGATGGTGGCCGCCATCCATGCTGGAGCCGATTACGTCGTGACGCGCAATGTCGCAGACTTCAAAATGGGGCCCCTGCCAGCCATCATGCCGGCAGAGTTGCTGGCTCTTCTGGGGTAGGCGTTCGGCCTAAACCAACGTCGGCGCTTGATACTCCCCAAACACCTGCCGCAAAACGCCTGAAATTTCGCCCAGGGTGGCGTAGGCCTGCACCGCTTCCACGAACAGGGGCATGAGCGGCGCTTTCGGGTCGCGGGCGGCCAGTTCGATCTGGCTCAGCAGCTCGGCCACGCGCCGGTTGTCTCGCCTCGTGCGCAGCGCCCGCACGCGCGCGACTTGCGCTTCCTGGGCCGCGGCGTCGATGCGCAGGAGGTCGGCCAGCGGCTCTTCCTCGACCTGGAAGCGGTTGACCCCCACCACGATCTCATCTCCGGCCTCGATGGCCTGTTGCGTGCGGTAGGCGGCGTTTTGGATCTCGCGCTGGATGTAGCCTTCCTCCACCGCCTTCACCGCCCCGCCCATCGCCTCGATCCGGTCGATGTACGCCTCCGCCCGCTGCTCGATCTCGGCCGTCAGGTATTCGAGAAAATAGGAGCCCGCCAGCGGATCCACGGTGTCGGCCACGCCCGATTCGTAGGCCAGCACCTGCTGCGTGCGCAGGGCGATCTGCACCGCCCGTTCGGTCGGCAGCGACAGGGCCTCGTCCATGGAATTGGTGTGCAGGCTCTGCGTCCCGCCCAGCACCGCGGCCAGCGCCT
>DUEF01000195.1 GCA_011176555.1 Caldilineae bacterium | reverse complement strand
CGGATTCAACCGTATCATCAAACGCATCTTCGATCTGCTCGTCGCCTCCGTGTCCTTGCTGATTCTCTGGCCGATAATGCTGGTTGTAGCGATTGCCATCAAGCTGGATTCGCCAGGGCCCGCCATTCTCCGGCAAGAGCGCGTAGGCGAGAACGGCCGGTTGTTCCGCGTTTACAAATTCCGGTCGATGGTTCAAGATGCAGACAAGCTCCTCGCCGAAGTCATCCAAGAGAATGAACAGGGGCAGATTGTTCACAAGCGACGGGACGATCCCCGCATCACGCGCGTCGGGCGGTTCATTCGGCGTACAAGCATCGACGAACTGCCGCAATTGTTCAACGTGTTGAAGGGGGAGATGAGTATGGTGGGGCCGCGACCAGAGTTGCCCTTTATCGTCTCCCGCTATGAAGCCTGGCAGCACAAGCGTTTTGCCGTGCCGCCCGGGATTACGGGGTGGTGGCAGATTAGCGGCCGCAGCGACAAGCCGATGCACCTGCATACGGAAGATGATTTGTATTACATCAGCCACTACTCGCCACTGCTTGATCTACAGATACTTTGGCGTACGATTGGCGTCGTGTTAAAGGGCAAAGGGGCATATTAGGCAACAAAAGGTGGGGCTAACCGTCCTGGAAGGGGTTCAGATTACGTCTTTTTATATCGTGCGCTTTGCTCATCAGGGGCGTCTCTGTTAAGCTTGCGGACTGTTGTCTTCGCCGTGATAAGGCAAATCTCGCCATGCGTGTAGAAACTATCAACCCCTTTGGAGGTTCTGAAGAATGAAATTTAGACTGTTATCGCTTATCATCTTGCTGGCATTGGTGATAAGTGCATTTTCTTTGATCGTGAGCTCCCCCCAAGATCATGCGGAAGCTCTTTCACCTAAAACCACCGCTGCGGCAGGCTCGTGGGAGCGGGTATGGCAGGGGGAGGGAACAGTTTACGCACTACTCGGCATCGACGCCACAACCGTGATGGGCGTGGGCTCAGACGGCATGATCATCAGCAGCATCGATGGCGGGGAGAGTTGGCACTACCAGGCCCCCTTCCCGGACGCAGATCTCTACGCTTTTTCACTTGCAGGCGGTAAAGCCTGGGCTGTTGGACAAGATGGTGTCGTAATCGGCTCGAACGATGGCGGAACATCCTGGCAACAGTTTCCCTCCGGACTGACGACGGCTCTCTACGGCGTACATTTCCTGAATGCAAACGACGGCTGGGCGGTCGGTGATGGCGGGGCCATTCTCCACAGCGCTGATGGCGGTCAAACATGGACAGCTCAATCCAGCGGTGTGGGAACGACGCTCAATGCCGTCCGTATGTTTGCTGACGGTCAGCACGGCCTGGTCGTCGGCGATGCCGGCGTTGTCCTGACGACAGACAATGGCGGAGCGAACTGGTCGGCGGCAAACAGCGGCGCTCCCGCTTACGCTGATTTGCAGGACATCGCCGTGGAAGGCCCGGAAGCCTGGTTCGTAGGAAGCGATGGCCGCGTTTACTACAGTGACGACATGGGCGCCACCTGGGGCGTCAGATCTACGCCCGGATTCCCCATGAACGCGATTGCCTTTGCGCCCGGACAGAATCAAGCCTCCTGGGTGGCCGGGCCCAAAGGCCGTTTTGCTCGTACCGAAAATGGTTGGGCTTCCTGGTCGTGGCGCAGCGGCACAGCAGATGAAGGCTACGATCTGTATGCCGTAGGCGTGGGCGACACGGAACACGCCTGGGTCGCCGGCTCGGTGCTGGTCGCGAACAATGGCAACTGGGATTCAACCGAACCACCCCGGCAAGCCTGGTTCGTGTGGGGAACTGCGGGACAAAACCAATGGAAAGCGCTGATTACCGGGCTCTATCCCTGGTTGTATGGCGTCACCGTCGCTGACGAACAAACCGCATACGCCACCGGCCAGGACATGTACCTGCTCAAGACTGAGGATGGCGGCTACTCATGGCGAGAGATCCACGACGAATTGTCTGACTACTTCGGAAGTGATGAAAATGCTGCTGGTGATATTCTTCATGCTATTTCGTGCGCTCCTGATAATATCGATGATTGTCATGCGGTGGGACGGCAAGTGATCAACATCCATACCACGGATGGCGGCGTCACCTGGAGCCAGGAAGCCATTCCGGGTGAGAGCACCAGCCTGTATGATGTGAATATGGATTCGACGACGCGCGGCGTTGCTGTGGGGCGCTGGCAGAATTTCTACACCGAAAACGGTACGAAATGGAACAGCTCGAACGACAATGGCACGCGACACGTCACCCATGTCGATCTGGACATGATCTCTGATTCTCAGGGCGTGGCCGCCACGACCAAACCCAATGTCGGCTACACTCTGAACGGCGCTTTTTCCTGGAATATCTCGCCCTGGATTGTCGCATACGGCTCCTATTTCGTCGCCGGCGTCGATAGCTACGATGCCGATGCCAATGGCCTTATCGACCATGTCTGGCTAACGGGTTGCGCCCAAACCGGCGGATGGTCTCAAGGCGACAAATGCCTGGGCGGTATGGTCATCATGAATCCAGATCTGCTGGCGGATGCCCAGAACTGGCAGGAACTCTTGAACGATCCCACAGTTCCCCTGCTGCAAAAAATCGAAATGGTGGATGAGAACACCGGCTGGGTCGTCGGCTACGAGGGCGCTGTGTTGTTCACAGAAGATGGCGGCGCCACCTGGACCAAACAAGAGGTTCCGACAACCAGCAATCTCTACGGCCTTGATGTCTATGACCGCAACCTCGCCTACACGGTGGGGTTGGATGGCGTGATCTTGCGCTTCGCGCAACCGAATCGCCGCCTGGTGGCCGGCGCACAGTGGCTCAACAAGGTTGATGGCGATCTGGGCGAATGGAGCAACGCCTATCTCCGCAGCATCAATGCCGAAGACGCCGATCTGATCCAGGGGGAAATCCCCACACGCGAGGATCTCAATGCCGATGTGCGTCTGCGCTGGGATGACCGCTATTTCTATCTGGGAATCCACGTCGATGACGATGTCGTCGTAACCGACCCCGGTCAACCAGATCGCTTTGGCATCGCCCTGGACGGCCTGCAGGATGGCGTCAAAGGTGAAGACGATCAAACGTTGGTGTTCGGCGCCGATGGCAGCCTCGCCGTGAATGGAAGCTCTGCGCCGGAGGGTTGGTCGTATTCGGTCCAGGTGAACGCCGACAGCTATGACATCGAAGCCGCTATCCCCACCGACGCCCTGGCCGATGACTTCCAGCATTTACGCAAGATGGGCGTAAACGTCGCCCTCTACGATAGCGACAAGGCGGGGGGAGACTATGACACGGTATTGATCTGGGTGGGCGAAAGCCTGGACGACGATCCCGCCACCTTCGGGGAACTGACGCTGTTCCAGTGGGACCGCCAGCAACCCAAACTCGAGGCGACCGCGGTCGGAGAGATCACGATCGACGGCGATCTCAGTGACTGGACACATAATAACGCCTATGCTCTGAACAGCGCTTCGGCCGATAGCGTGCAAGGAGCGCCGGTCGCAGATGACGCAGACCTCAGTTCGTCGTTGCGCATGCGTTGGTGGAGCGACTATCTGTTCTTCGGATTCGAGGTGACGGACGATGTCCTGGCTGAAGGCGACAGAATCCAGCTAAATTTCGACGTAAGCGGTGCCGCCCGCCCCTCTGCGATGGACCACGAGCTGTTGTTGTGGCCCGACGGCCGGGTGACAGACAATGGCGGAGAACCAGTAGGCGTGGTCTCTGCAGGCCAGGCGACAACAAGCGGATACAGCCTCGAAGTCGCCCTGCCTGCTACGCTGTTTGGTGAAAAGCTGGAGGCGCATCAGGAGATCCGCTTCAATTACGGCCTGTTCGATGACGATGACGGAGATGGCCAAGCGGAGCGCATCATGAACTGGCAAGGTGCGTCCGTTAGCGGGATTCAGGCCGACTTCGGCAGCATGGAAGTAATGCCCGTCACGCTGCTGACCAAGGCTGAGCGGAACGATGTTCGCATCCTGGACACGATTCTGGACAAATGGCATCCCGATGAAAACAAGGGAAGTCGCGGCATTTTGGGAATTCAGCCAGAGGGCGCAAAAGTTAGCTTATACCGCTTTGATTTCGCAGAATTGCCCGTAGGCGCCAACGTCAACATCGCCTGGATGGGGTTCTGGACAGTCAATGACCAAGGTCAACGGGATTTTGTGGGGCATGTGCATCGGCTGCTGCGTCCATGGTCAGAACAGGAGAGCACGTGGAACCAGGCAGCCAATGGCGCTCCCTGGGAGGTTCCCGGCGCACTTGGAGCCAGCGATGTCGCCGCAGAAATGAGCGCCGAGACCAAGCTGGCGCCAACGTCGAAGGATTCATGGTTCGATGTCACAGAAGATGTGAGCGGCTTCCTCAGTGGCGCACTCGAGAATTATGGCTGGCGCATGACCGTTGAGGGTGGAGCTAATCTACAATACCAACTGGCCAGTAGTGAGAATCTCGACCCTGCATTGCTGCCGGAGTTCTATTTTGAATACACGTTGCCTTCGGGACAAGTGCCCTCTCCCACGCCCTGGCCAACACCCACCGCCTCAGCTACGCCAACAGCGCAGCCTACGGCTACTCCGACCGCTACGCCCACAGTGACGCCGAGCCCCACCGCCACCTTGACCCCCACCGCTTCGCCTACTCCCTTGCGCTTGTGGATGCCCCTCATCCAGCAGTAGCGCCAAAACAATAACGCTTTAGCAACGCCCTCTGAGCATTGAGTTGTTTCAGAGGGCGTTTTGATTGTGGTGGGTGGGGGTGCTTGGGTTGAGTAGAAGATAGTATCTTTATTACTAATAAATAATCGTCGTAACCGTAGGGGCTGGGGAAATGTGTACAAGGCCTGGCGCTTCGGTCGACGAGCACTAGATATTGTAGTTGGGCTACCGAGCAATCGTAAGGGTAGTGCTTGCTGCATGGGAAAAGTTCCGGGGACTCTTTTGGACAGTTTTAACAAGTATTTCCCATTTGTTTTGTGCGAATCCTCCGCCAGGGCACGGCTAGTAGTTGTTGTTTTGTGCGCCACCAGATGTTGTGGCTGGTTGTGTTTGTGGCCGACATGGGGGGCTTTGTAGTTTTCCAGATTTGTCCACACATTTTCGGATTGAATCGGGGTGTTTTCCACAGGTTTGCAGTCGTTTTTCCGAGTGCATATCCCCGAACTTGTACACAACCGTCACGGGGGCGCTCCATGATCCATTTGGAAGCGCAGCAGCAGTCTTTGTCCCGGAAGTCTGTTATAATCAAGAGGAATTCTACAGGCTGCCGCTCTGTGTACGCCTGAATAGCTCTCGCTAATGCCGAGGTGTTGATTTCAATGACGTTTTCGTCCAGGTTTCGACCGATCTTCCCCCTCTTTTTGGGGCTGTTGTTTTTTGGCTTTTTGGCTTTTTTACTAGATACGGCGGCTGCGCAGTCGTCAAAGCAGGTGTTGGTGCTCGACTACGAAGGCCCTGTGACGCCCGCGATGTTGTCTTACCTGGAGCGCGGGTTGGACTATGCGGAAACCATCGACGCTGAGGCGGTTGTGTTTGAGTTGGACACTCCGGGCGGTTCTGTCGCGATCACGCAAGAAATCTCCCAGGCAATCCAGCAGTCCTCTATTCCCGTGGTTGTGTATGTCTATCCCTCGCGCGCTTGGGCCGCCTCTGCGGGGACGCTTATCACGCTTTCCGGGCATTTTGCAGCGATGGCGCCAGAATCCCTGATCGGCGCAGCCAGCCCTGTCGGCTCGCAAGGGGAAGAGTTGCCGGAAACCGCCAAGCAGAAAGCAGAAGAGGCTCTAGCCGCGTCTGCGCGGGCGCTGGCTGAACGTCGCGGAGACGCCGTTGTGCAATGGGCTGAGCAGACGGTGCGTTCAGCGGAAGCGGCTACTGCGGAAGAAGCGCTTGCTATCGGCGCAATCGATCTGATTGCCAGCGATTTACCTGATTTGCTGCAACAGTTGGATGGGCGTCAGGTCGTCATCGATGGTGATAAGCGAGAAATGACGTTGCAGGATGCCGAGATCGTTGAGTTTCAATCGAATTTTGTCGAGGATCTGCTGGCTGTTTTGAGTAACCCCACAGTCGCCGTTATCCTGCTAACGCTGGGCATGAATGCCATCTTGTACGAGTTGAGCGCTCCTGGGGGCTATGTGGCGGGCGCTTTCGGCATTATTTCTGTCCTTCTCGCTCTGTATGCGCTAGGTTCGCTCGAAGCCAATTACGCAGGTTTGGCGTTCATCCTGTTGGCATTTGCGCTATTCATCATCGAGCTCAAGGTTCATACGGGAGGCGCATTGACGATTTTCGGGTTAATGGCTTTTGTGCTTGGTGCAGCTATGCTGTTCAATACCCCCTATTACCCAATTCCCTGGGCGGCGATTGTCGGGCTGACCGCGGCGATGGGGTTGTTTGTGTTTTTTGCATTGGGTGCTGTCGTAAAAACGCAGCGTCGTGCGCCCGTAAGCGGAGCTGACGCTCTGTCGGGGCGGTATGGCGTAGCACGGAGTACGTTAGATCCGGATGGCATGGTTTACGTGGATGGGGCCTATTGGGAGGCGATCACAGAAGGAGAGGCTATTCCTGAGGAGAGCCAGATCGTGGTTGTACGGCGCGAGGGATTCATTCTGCGGGTGAAGAGGCGCAATGCGTAAAGCTGAAACCGGTTATTCTGACGCCGCATGGTGCGAATTGATGAAGAAGCCGAGCGCAAAAAGCGCCAGAATGAACCCCAAGTAGTTTTCGTTCAGGAAGCGAGAGAAGTAAGAAAATCCCAAAAGGAAGATAGCGCCATGCCAATAGACGCTTGAGACGGTGTTGTCGCGTAGTTGCCTGGAGAGGAGGAAGACCAGGAGGGGGACGCTGACGAGCAATTCTGGAATCCAGAACGGCCAGTAGGCGAAACGGTCTGCCAGAGAACCTGTGGCCAGGATGTAGTTGGCGAAACCAAGTCCCCAGATTTGATAGTGTATTTTCGCCGTGCCCGCCGCCCAGCGCCAAACGTCATCCACAAAGGCATCGGCATTCCAGAATAGGTACGGAAGTGTAAAAAGTAAAAAGATGACAATGGCGGGAGCCAGGCGGCGTAGAAGGCGTGGAATGTAGCGATGGAACGATTTCCAGGGGATGTTTTGGTCTGCCAGTAGTGCGACGCTCCAAAATGGGGCCAAGAACCAGGCTGTGGGCTTGGCGGCGCAGGCGAGGCCGAAGAAGATGCTGCTCCAGACGAATTTTCGGCGTTGTAGGAACCAGAAGCTAAAGACAATCCAGGCCAGAACAAACAAATCGTTCTGGCCGAACAGAATGTCCAACCCCATGATGGGGTTAAGAGCCAGCACCATTGTGAGCCCTAATGCTGCTTCTGGTTGTTTTTGAACCAGGCTGGGAATCAGGAACAGGATGAGAATGAATAGCAGAAGGTAAGTGAATCGTTGGTCGTACCAACCCAGGTTGGTCTCAGACAGTAATTTGATCGGGGCCGAGAGAACGAAAGTGGCAGGGAGATAGGGATAGTGGTCGAGTGCAGTGCGGAACTCTGGAAAGCCCCAGTCCGCCATCGGTGTGTCCTGGTAGCTTTCTGCGTAGGGATTGCGGCCCTCTAGGAAGTAGTCGATGGCCGCTTCCGTTTGAAGAACGCCGCCATCGTGGCTATACGAGTGGGGGAGATTGTCGTGGCGCAGTAGCGTGAGCTTGATGGTGGGGAGGATGGCCAGCGCCAGGATGATAAGCCACAGGAGAGCGTATTTCGTCAGAAAGACAGTCCGTTTTTTCATCCGATCTGTCAGCATATCCGTTACAGCATAGGCTAGGAAGGCGAGTAGGCTGATGGCGGCCAGCAGCAGGAAGATCGGATCACCCAGGTAGGGGCCGAAAGCGTCGAATGCTTCTTTCGACACGATTTTCCCTAGAAGCGGATGGCTGGCGATGTTTTGAATGTGTTCGAATAGGCTGGATTCGGCGAATGCGTTGAGACGTAGCCGGGCCGTGAGCAAGATGAACAGGAGGAGAACATCTAGGGAGCGTCGCATGGGATGGTCTGAAGGCGTGGGACGGGTGGTGGGATGTGTGTGCTGAAGGGATGTTACACGAGGGCGGGAAAAAGGGGAAGATTGGGGTTTAGCGGGATTGCCTCGATGTCGTTCGGGGTGAAGTGCATTTGCGGCAGGATATGGCTATAATCAATAGTCGTTTTGGAAGTTCGGATCATTCCACAGAAACAGAAGGTGTATCATGCGTGCTCAAGTACTATTTACCCCCAAGATCATCACAGAAAAGCCCCTAAAAAGGGTGGACTTACCCACTCCTATTCCTGACCCTGGTCAGATTCGCTTACGCGTGACTGCTTGTGGCGTTTGTCATACCGATTTGCATACCGTGGAGGGGGATTTGGCGCTCCCCAAGTTGCCTGTGACGCCTGGCCATCAGGTGGTGGGCGTGGTGGATGCAGTCGGGGCCGCCGTAACTGATTTTCACCCCGGTCAACGCGTTGGATCGGTGTGGTTGTATCGCACATGCGGAGAATGCCGCTACTGTCTTTCGGGCAGAGAGAACCTGTGCGAGCGAGCGCAGTTCACCGGATTTCACGCGGACGGCGGCTATGCTGAATACATGGTGGTTGATGCCGCTTTCGCCTATCATCTGCCCGAAGGATTGTCTGACGCCGAGATCACGCCTTTGCTCTGTGGCGGCGTCATCGGCTACCGGGCGCTGCGACTTTCCGAAGCGAAGAGAGGAGACGTGTTGGGGCTCTATGGTTTCGGCAACTCCGCCCATATCACCATTCAGGTTGCGCGTTATTGGGGATGCCGGGTGTTTGTGTTTACGCGGAGCCCTGGCCATCAGGATCATGCGCGTGCGTTGGGGGCGGAGTGGGTTGGCCGGGCCGAGGAGGCCCCACCCGCAGGCGTGGACTCGATCATTGTCTTCGCCCCGGCCGGTGAGCTTGTCCCGGAAGCGCTGCGCGTTCTGAATCCGGGCGGAACCATCGCCCTGGCCGGGATACACATGTCCAATATCCCCGAAATGCCTTATGCTTTGCTCTACGGAGAGCGAACACTGCGTAGCGTGGCCAATAGCACCCGGCGGGACGTGATCGAATTATTGGAACTCGCCAGGGAAATTCCCATCCACACGGACGTGGTGACTTTCCCGCTCGATCAGGCTAATGAAGTTTTGCTGGCGATGAAAGAGAGCCGTTTCAACGGTGATGCTGTGTTGGTCCCGTAGCGACATGGTTTTGGGAAAAGACAAAGGGCCGGATATGCACCCGGCCCCTTGTGCGATGAACAGCCTGCCTAGATGACTCCTGCGAGTTTGCCCGCTTTTTTGAATACATCCAGGGCGAAGTCAATGTCTTCTGTCGTGTGCGAAGCCGTTACGTTGGCGCGCAGGCGGCTGGCTCCGATGGGAACGGCGGGCGGGAGCACGGGAAGGACGAAAACGCCGTTTTCCTGACAGTATTTGGTCATAATCATGGCGCGGTCGTCATCTCCCGTCATAATGGGCACGATCGGGGTCACGCTTACGCCTGTATCGAAGCCCATCGCCTGCAATCCCCCCAAGAACTGCTTGACATTGCGGGTGAGGATGCGGTTGCGCTCGACGCCCTCTCGTTCGATAACCTCGAAGCTGGCGATGCAGGCTGCAGTCACTGCGGGGGGCAGGGCGGCGGAGAAAATAAAGGCGCGCGCTGCATGTTTAAGGAAAGTAATGAATTCTTCATCGGCGGTGATGTAGCCTCCAACGCCGGGAATCGTTTTGCTCAGCGTCCCCATCTTGATATCGATCGCACCGTTCATGCCAAAATGCTCTTCGATGCCTCGCCCCGTAGCGCCAATGACGCCCAAACTATGGGCTTCGTCGATCATCAGACGGGCATTATACTTGCGGCAGAGTTCGGCAGCCTCGGGTAAAGGGAAAATGTCCCCGTCCATGCTGAACACGGCGTCGGCAATGACGAGTTTCCCCGCACCTTCTGGCGCTTGCTGTAGGCGGCGCTCCAGATCGGCCATGTCGTTGTGACGAAAACGCACGAATTTGCCCCGGGCAAGAGCGCAGCCATCCACGATACTGGCATGGTTCCACTTGTCGGAGATGACCCAGTCGCCTTTGCCGACCAGCGTGGAGATCGTCGCCAGATTGGTGACATAGCCGCTGGAATAGACAATTGCTGCATCACGGTTGAAGAAGTCTGCAATTTTATGCTCCAGTTCTAGGTGGATGTCGAGTGTTCCGCCCAGCAATCGCACACCATGCGTGCCTGTGCCATATTTGTCTATCGCTGCTTTTGAGGCGTTGTTGATGTAGGGGTGTTGGAGTAAACCCAAATAGCTGTAGGTTGCGAACATGAGTTTACGCTCGCCGTCCACGACAACCCAGGCTCCATCAGTTTCACTCGTCGCCTGCTGATAATAATAGGCGTCCATATCTTTCGCCCACTGAACACGATCAAGTATTTCATCGATCTTCCATTGAAGTCCGTCTTTGAGGGGGGGCTTTTCTTGAACTAGCATGGTTTTACTCCTGCAATTAGGGTGTGTACAGGCTGGTTGATTTTGTGAATAACAAGTTGGCTGTTTGTAGTTTTTTGCGTTTTTTGTCGGAGAACTGGCCTCTTGGTGGGAAAATGATGAAACATGTAGGTACGAGGAATCAAGGGAGGGGGTCTCCTGGGGTAGGGACAGATGGTTCTTTGTCAGGGCCGCCTTCGTGCTTGGCCCAGTTTTTCAGTCGCCTATAGCGATTCTTGCTCTTTCGTAGCGCCAAGCGTACACCTTCTCTGCTGATGCTCTCAACCCATCCTTCCAGGGTTGCGACTTTGACCAAGAGATCGAGCGTCCAGCCTGTATCGCTCCAACCAAAATCACGAGGGTCTCTTTCTCTCATGATCGCAGCGAATTTGTCGCCCAGAGATGGAGAGATGGTCTCTGGTCTTCCCGGCGATGTGTTTCTTTTCAACGCATCCATTCCATGTTCGTTGAATGCTTTGATGCGGGAGCGCACTGTCGCCGACGATATCTCCAGGGTGTCAGCGATTTTGGGCACGCCGATTCCATTGGCGGAGAGCAAGAGAATCTGCGCCCATCTGGCGCGAATGACATCTTTGCCATTCGCCATTTCTTGGAGGTGAGAGCGTTGTTCTTCGGTGAGTACTGAGACGTAAAGCGCCATAAGTTTTCTGCATTGTAATCGATTTCCGCTAAAAAGTGCAAATTCTTTTTTTGAAAGTGCAAATTCTTTTTTTGATAGGCGATCACCAATTGCGTTTGGTCTTATCATGTTCCAGTTGGACAGATATGGCGTTTCGGTACAATGCCGCCTCTCTGTTATAATCTGTTGTCAGCCCCTATCGGATCACTTAAACTTACTGCCATGACACAGCTAGATATCCAAGTTGATGACGTTGTCCATTTGCGAAAGCAGCATCCCTGTGGTGGCTGGCAATGGCGAGTTTTTCGCATCGGGGCCGATATCGGCATTGTGTGTTTGACATGCCACCGGCGGCTGATGCTGCCGCGTCATAAATTTCGCAAGGCGATAAAAACCATCGAACACCGTCGTTCAGCACAGCCAGAAAATGGCGACAGCCTGCTCTTAAGTGAAAGTTCAACGTCAGGGAATCCCTGATTGCCTGGTTCGCACCTGCTGAGAATGTGCAGTCTGAGCGTCCCGGCTTCTCCCCCACCCCTATGTCTTCATCTTCACGACTTGCCGAGTATCGAACTGTTCTGGGATTGCCCGGGTTCAGGTGGCTTTGGTTGTCGCAGTTGCTTGCTCTTACGGCGCAGAATGGCATCCATCTTGTGCAAGTCGTCTTGATCGAACGTCTGACCGGGAGTAGCGTTCACATCGGATTGATGGTCGCTTCTTTTAGCTTGCCCCCGGTCATTTTTTCTTTCCTGGCGGGCGTCGTGGTCGATCGGGTGCCCAAGAAGTGGATTATCGTCACCTCGAATTTTTTGCGTGGCAGCCTCGCCTTGAGCTACATCTTTATGATGAACTGGCTCTCGGGTGACGCATTGCTTGTTGTCGTTTATGTCATCACTTTTCTGAGTTCCTCTATCGGCGCTTTTTTCAACCCGGCCGTGTTGGCGAAACTGCCACTGGTCGTGGGGGAAAAACGGCTGCTCGTTGCGAATTCCCTTTTCAATCTGACCGTGGCCGGCGCACAATTGATTGGCCTGATCGTTATCGCTCCCGTGGCAGTAAAGATATTCAAAATCCAGGGAGCGTTTGCACTGATGGGAGCCCTCTATCTTGTCGCGTTCGTCATGGTGCTCAGATTGCCGCGTGACCCCGCCCGGCGCATTCGAGGCGTAACCGCGTCCAGTGGGTGGAGACGGATGGTCGGGGAGGTGCGAGATGGTTGGGCGTTTGTTGTAACGCACCGCGCCGTCGCCTTGGCCATACTCCAACTTACACTGGTCGCCACCCTGCTGATGATCCTCGCCGTGATTGCCCCCGGGTTCAGCGCCCGCATCTTGGGTCTTTCGCCAGAGGATGCGGTACTGGTCTTCGCACCGGCAGGCGTGGGGATGTTGCTGGCGTTGGTATTTTTGGGGCGTTATGCAACACGCTTCCCTCCAGCATGGCTCCAACCTCTCATGTTGTTGCTCACCGGCGCCAGTTTTGCTTTGATGGCGTTTATCAGTCAGGATTACTACACTTACTTTATTCCAATCCTGGAAGTATATCCCCAGCGCCTGGCTTCCTTGAGCACGTGGGTCGCTGTGTCTGCGATTCCGATGGGCTTTGGACTTTACGCTGTCAACACGATTGCCCAGACAGCGATTCAACACCTGACGCCCGCTTCTTTACGCGGTCGTGTGTTCACCGTCCAGTTCATGCTCGCGTCGCTGGTGGGTTTGATCCCTTTGATGGCGGCGGCGACGCTGGCGGACATGATCGGCATTCCCGGCCTACTTCGTTGGCTAGCCGCCTCTTGCCTTTTGGTGGCGATACTCAGCATCTATTCGATTTTCCATCCTATCCGAGCCGATGATCGCCCAATGCCTTGAAGATCATCTTTTTCAACAGGAGTTACGACGAAATGAACGCTATCGATCACATTGAAACTGATCGCATTCTCACCATGTTTTTGGAGCTAGTACAAATCGACAGTCCCAGCGGGCAGGAAGCAGAGATTGGAAAACATCTCATGTCGACGTTGCAAGATCTGGGATGCAACGTTCGACGCGATGGACATGGCAACCTCATCGCTTGCTATCCGGGGCAGGGCGATGAAATCGTTCTACTGAGTTGTCACATGGACACTGTGGGAACAGATACCGGCATCAAACCTGTCATTCGCGACGGTGTCGTCTATTCTGACGGCACGACCATCCTCGGCGCTGACGACAAGGCCGGGATCGCTGTATTGCTGGAAACCCTGAAAGTCTTTCGGGAACAACCGGATCTGCAGCACCCGCCCCTGGAGATCGTCATTTCTGTGAGCGAAGAAAAGGGATTGGTGGGCGCCAAGAAGCTGGACAAGAGCCAGTTGCAAGCGGATTGGGGCATCGTTTTGGATTCTGGCGGCCCCATTGGAACCCTGGTCTACACCGGCCCCTCGCAAAACCATATCGATGCGGTTGTTCACGGCAAAAAAGCGCACGCCGGCAGCGCCCCTGAAAAAGGGATCAACGCCATTGTCGTAGCCTCTGAAGCGATTGCCACCATGCCGGTTGGCCGCATCGACGAGGAAACCACCAGCAACGTCGGCATCATCCAGGGCGGAGAAGCCACCAACATCGTGCCGGATATCGTAACAGTCAACTGCGAAGCCCGCAGTCGCAATGACGAAAAGCTGGCGGCGCAAACGGAGACGATGGTCAAAGCCTTCGAGGACGCCGCCGCCAAATACGGCGCTACGGTCGATGTCGAAGTCCGATTGGCCTATCAAGGATACCTGCTTACACCCGACCAGCGTCCTTACGCCGTCGCAGCCCGCGCCATCGAATCATTGGGATTCGAACTCATTCCGAAGAAGGGCGGGGGCGGCACAGATGGTCACATCTACACCGCTGCTGGCATCCCCTGCGTCGTTCTTTCGGCGGGGATGGCCGATGTGCACACATCTTCCGAGCACGTCGCCATTCAGGACATGGTGGATTCGGCGAAAGTGCTCATCCAGGCGCTTACGCAAAGCGTATCTGCTACATAGCGGCGCCGATACTTTTTCGGAGTCTCGAATGCTCATTCAAGGAGAGGTAAGTCGATGGGAGACATAATCCAAACCATCAATGACGCAAGCGTTCCCTTTTTGGTGTGGTTGCAAGGCTTTCAGTCCGGCGGACTCACCAGCTTTTTCAGCCTGATGAGTTGGTTGGGGCTTTCGTACTTTTACGTGCTTTTCTTTCCCCTCCTCTACTGGAGCATCTCGAAACGCTGGGGCATTATGGCGGCGTTCGCCTTGCTCGTCGCCGATTACGTCGGGATGTTCATCAAATGGACCTTCAAACTATCAAGACCGCCATCACCGCCGGTGAATCGCCTCTGGACTGAAACATCCCCGGGCTTTGTCAGCACCCACGCCTCCACTTCGATGGCATTTTGGGGAACGCTGGCCGTGTTGGTGCGGAAGTGGTGGGTGACGGTGATTTCACTGTTTTTCGTTTTGTCAATTGGACTATCCCGAATGTACCTGGGCGTTCATTTCCCCGCCGATGTCATTGGCGGTTGGCTGGTGGGATTATTTGCCATCTGGGTGGTGCTGTGGGGCATTCCTCGCCTGACGCCGATAGTGCAACAGTGGTCAGCCGGGAAGCAAGTCGGCGGTGCACTTATTCTGATGGTCGTGTTGTTGTTGATTACGCCGAGCAACTGGGAGGGATTAAGGCCGGACGAAGCCTTTGTGCGCGATGTCGCCATGTTGACGGGGGCGCTGTTGGGTTTGATTTGGGATCAGCACCGGTTGAAATTCTCTGTAGAAGGGCATTGGGGGCGACGCTTGCTTCGTTACCTCGTTGGCATCGTGCTGGTGCTTATCGCCTTTTTCGGCCTTTCCGTTCTTTTCAGCTTGGTTCCAGGAGATAATTTCTACCTCGCCCAAGTCTTGCGCCTGATTCGATACGGTCTCGTTGGCTTCGTCGTGACTGGGCTGGCCCCCTGGCTGTTTTTGCGCGTGGGACTGGCGCAACAGTCCATCAAATAGCTCACCATGAATCAATTCTTAGCGGTTTGGCGCAATCTTTGGCGAAGTTTCGCTCTGTTTTATGATGAATTCATACTGTCGCTTGGCCTGAGCATACTGCAAAGCCTCGCCATGCTGACGGTTGTACTCGCCCCACCTGTGTCTGCCGGGCTCAACAACGTCGCTAACCGCATGGCGCATGAGCAGCGGGTCAGCTTCGCTGATTTTTGGGATGGCATGCGCCAGCATTTTTGGCGGAGCTACCTTGTTTTAGGCAGTTGGGCAGTCTTGATGGCGGTGTTGCTGTTCAACGTGCAGTTTTATTTTTTGTACACCCAAAACGTCATTCGCTACGTGAGTTTTTTGTGGTTTTCATTGGCTCTAATCTGGCTGTCGATACTCCCCTATCTTCTGCCCCTGATGCTCGAAACAGAGCCGCCCGCCTTGCTTACGATCTACCGCAACGCCCTCATCCTGGCATTTAGCCTTCCCTTGTACACCTTTTTCCTGTTAATCCAACTGCTGCTATTGGCCATCTTGGTGCGCTATCTTTTTTTCGTGTTTTTCCTGTTTGCGCCGGCTGTCGTGGCGTTGATGGGGAATTTGGGCGTGCGCTATTTGATCGAACAGACACTCGCCGGCGGGAAGTCTGCATAGACTTCTCAAGACAAGCCTGGCTCTGCTGTGGCGGTCAAATCCGCCTCGATGAAGACTTCCCCGCTCTCGAATTTGCGTTTGATGGGGATGCTCGCAGCATTCAACAGCCTGAGCGCGACGCGATTATCAGCCTGAACAATCGCAGTCAATTTCCTCAATCCGTCTGCACGGGCCTGTGTAACCAGTAGCTGCAGTAGCGCTCTCCCGATTCCCTGTCCGTGCAGATCATCTCGCACCGTCAGCGCCACTTCCGCCACCTCGGGATCGCTTTCGATTCGGACATACCGCACCCCGCCTACTGGTGCACAAGGTTGATCTGGTAAATCGGCGAACGCCAGCCAACCCTTGCCCTTTTCTGGCGGCATCGTCGCGAACTGCGCCGCCGTCTTCCGAACCAATTGTGGGGATGCGTTTGTCAAGGCTTCGTGAAAGCGCAGATAGCGACTCTCGGGGGTCATGTGTTCGAAGATGTCCACCAAGTTCTGAACGTCGTCAGGGCGCATAGGTCGGATCCAGACGTGTAGGCCGATTTCTGTTTCGAATGTGTGTATCGTTTGGCAGTCCATGATTGTTATCCTGGTGACGCAATGCGTCATGCTGGATCGTAGCATGGTCCGAGCAGATACACAAGTAGGCCAGCGCAGTCACTGCTGGTGATGAAACTGGCTGAGAGGCAGGTGCTGCCGCCATTCATACGTGTAGTCCAGCGACACCTCACGAACTTCTGGAGCGGTTCCCCAGGGCGATCTTCTCAGTCGCGCATACCATCGTAGCTCCGTCCCTGGTTCTGAAAACTCGACCCTTTGTCCTGACTCGATCTGCGTCCATGCCCGCGGCCCCTGATTGCTGACATAAAACTGCACCGTGCCGCCATTCGAGGCCACATTTGCCTGCAATGTCACCGCGGTCACCCCCTTCCAGGGCTGGTTCACCGCTAAACTGTGGGCCAAACCCTCGGAAACCACCCAGCCGGGCGCAGGATCATAGGCCGGGGCCACTTCATGCCGCCAGGGAGAGCCGCCGCTGCTCCACCATTTGCGCACGAACACCTGGTCACCCTCTGTCCAGGCCACGGCCACAGCACCGTCCGTTGTCATCGCCACATCACCCAAAATCGGTTCCGCGTCGGGAATGCCAAGGCGCAGGAGTATTTCGTCCTGCGGGGGCGAAACGCCACCCAGCCAGCGCATCCACAGGGCGGAGGGGCCAGGCGGCGTCTGCCAGACCATCGCCAGACGGTCGGGCGCAGCGCCCCAGAAAGCGGAGACGGCGTAACTTTGCATGTGCGTTTGATTCGATCCCGCCGCTGTCGGAGGGTAATCGCCACTGAGTTCAAACACAAAGATCGGGTTTGAATACAGCAGAAAGAGATTGCCTCTGAGATCGGCGATGTCCATCATCGTTCTCTCCCCGCCAGGAGCATAGAGGGGAGGATGCCAGCGGGGATTCATTTGCGAATCATAACGTTGGACGGAAGACGAATCACCATCCTGCCAGGCCAACCACAGATCGTTTTGCGCTCGCCAGGTCGCGAACGCCTTGCCCGGAATCGTCAGGGATTGGCGGATGGCATCATTCAGTAGGTGGAATTGACTCTGTTCAACTTCCTGCCAGATGACCGCACAGTCTGATTCCAAGCAGCGCAATGAGACTCGCCTGCTGTCTGTCTCCGCCAGGCTGTGCGCCTCTTCCTCCCACCCTGTTGTTTCCGACCATTTTCCTGTCCACACGCCGCGCTCATCGCTCCAGAGCAGGCGATAAACGCCCGCCGCCAACCTTGCCACCGCCAGGCGATGCGCCTCCGGTTCCGAACCGGGCCATTCGCCGTTCCAACCCACCAGCGCCGCATCCTCATCCCACAAGCGGTTTCCGTGTGCGTCCAACCGTTGCGCCCAGATGTGTGGGGCCGCCCCGCGGTCTTCCACCCAAACCACCATCATGCCCCCGTCCGCCGTCGGAGCCAGGGCCGGCCAGCGACGGTCATTGCCCACATCCGGCTGACGCAACGTCAGTCTGCCGCCGTTTCGGTCCCACCAGGCGGTCGTGCGCGCACCGTCGGCGTGGTCGTAGCTGGTGAAGGTCTCGTGAAAATGGCTGGAGGGAGAATCATCCGCCCGGATGACGACAACAGGCAGCAGAAAGAGAATGGCGAGGGCGAGGAGGGCGGAGCTATCCCTGCGCCACCCGCTCCTGTGCGGCGGTTTTTCCTTCACCCTTTACCTCGCCAGTTTCCGATCCAACGTTTTTCGCACCACATCCAGGTCGGCGGGCAGATAAATGGGCGGATTGGCGTAGCGCGCCGCCACGTCATCCAGCTCGTCATCGTGGTAACTCACCTTGAATTGCGTGAATTTGAGCCCATGCGCGGTGGAAATCACCACCACGCGCTCGTGTGACTGGATGACGCCCCTGTCGATGAGTTTGGTCAGCGCGGCCAGCGCCACGCCTGTATGCGGACAGGTGTAAAGCCCGGTCAGATCCGCCCGCGCCGCGGCCTCGGCCAATTCTTGCTCGCTCGCCTGCTCGACCACGCCCTCGAAATGTTGCAAGGTGGCGGCCGCCTTCTCGTAGCTGACGGGATCGCCGATGCGGATGGCCGTAGCCAGCGTGGAGCGGGCATTGATGGCGATTTTTTCAGCGAAGCCTTGCTGGTAAGATTGATAGAAGGGATTGGCGTGTTCCGCCTGCGCGGCTACGATTTTCGGCAATTTACTGATGATGCCCAATTCTTTCATCATCAACAGCCCCTTGCCCAGGGCGCTGACATTGCCCAGGTTCCCCACCGGGATCACGAACCAGTCCGGCACAGCCCAATCAAACTGCTGCACGACTTCGATGCCAACGGTTTTTTGCCCTTCGATGCGCAGCGAGTTCATCGAATTGGCCAGATAGATGGTGTTGTCCTTCGTGACTTCTTTGACGATCCTCATGCAGCCGTCGAAGTCGGTGTCCAGGGCCAGCACCGTGGCGCCGTTGGCGATTGGTTGGATCAGCTGGGCGCGGCTGACCTTGCCCTGAGGCAGAAAGACGATGGTGGGGATGCCGGCGGTGGCGCCGTAGGCGGCGAGCGCAGCCGAAGTGTCGCCGGTGGAGGCGCAGGCCACAGCCTGAATCGGCTTTCCCTCCTCCATCATTTGCTTGACGACGCTGACCAAGACGGTCATGCCCAGGTCTTTGAATGAACCCGTGTGACTGTTGCCCGACTGTTTGACCCATAAATCGGGCACGCCCAGTTGTTCGCCCAGGCGAACGGCCTGAAAAAGATTGGTGTTGCCTTCGAAGGTGCTGACGATGTTTTCGTCTCGTAGATCCGGGGCGACCCATTCTTTGTAGCGCCACACGCCTGAGCCGTAGGGGAATTGCGTCGTCCCCGAGCGCGTCTCGAACAGCCGCATCCAGGCCGCGCCAGAGCGATCACTCAAGGCGTCTGTGTCGTGGACGACCTCGAGCAGCCCGCCGCAGTTTGGACAGGTGTAGATGACATCGTAGAGCGGCCATTGGCCGGGGCAGCCGCGAAAGCAGCGAAAATGGGCGTTGTACATGGTTGTTGGGGGGCGTTTGGCGGAGAATAGGGAATCGATGTTGGAGCGTGAGTCATGCGTAGCGTTCGATCTGAGCGGTGCTCTTGAACGAATTATGCTGAATTATGCTATGCGAACGCAGCGAAACGCAACCTGTGCAGTGCGTGCGGAAACTGAATAGGCTATGATTCGCATGGTTGCCAGTTCATGCATCTACGAGGGCTTTAGCCCGTTCGATTTGCGCGGTTACCGCTCTTTTGGCCGTGCCCCCCAGCGCTGTGCGCTGCTCGACCGAACGCTCGAAATCCCAGATGGTCAGCGCATCCTCCGTGAAGGCGGGGTGGATGGCCTGGAGATCGGAGAGGCTCAGGTCGCGGAGGCTGCAATGGCGTTGCTCCGCCGCGCGCACGACCTGGCCTGTGATGCCGTGGCTCTCTCGGAAGGGAATGCCCAGCTTCACCAGCCAATCCGCCAGATCCGTGGCCAGCATGAAGTCGTCGAGCGCTGCTTCCATCCGCTCGCCGTGCACGGTCATGGTGGCGAGTGCGCCGGCGATGACCGGAATCATGGCCAAAAGGGTGTCGATAGCGTCGAAAAGCGGTTCTTTGTCTTCTTGCAGGTCTTTGTTGTAGGTGGAGGGGAGCCCTTTGAGCGTGACCAGCAGGCCGACGAGATGCCCGGTTAGCCGTCCACTTTTCCCACGAGCCAGCTCGAAGGGGTCGGGATTCTTTTTTTGCGGCATCAGGCTGGAGCCGGTCGAATACGCGTCGGAAAGGGAGATGAAACCGAAGCTGGGGTTGGAGAAAAGGATGACATCTTCACTCAACCGGCTGAGGTGGACCCCCACCAGCGCCGCCCAGAACAGGAATTCGGCGACGAAATCGCGGTCGCTGACCGCGTCCAGGCTGTTTTCGCTGATCTGTGAGAAGCCCAGGCGTTCAGCCAGCGCTGCGCGGTCGATGGCGAACGGCGTGCCCGCCAGCGCCCCCGCCCCCAGCGGCAGCACCGCAATCCTGTGTTTCATGTCCGCCATGCGGTCTCTGTCGCGCTGCAGCATCCAAAAGTAGCTCATCAACCAATGCGAGAAGCGTATGGGTTGGGCCGGTTGCAGGTGCGTATAGCCCGGCATGATCAATTCGATGTGTTGTTCCGCCCGCTGAATGAGCGTGGTTTGCAGCGCTACGAGCTGTTTTTCCAGCGTGTCGCAGGTTTCCAGCAGAAACAGGCGGAGATCCGTGGCGACTTGATCGTTTCTGCTGCGACCGGTGTGCAATTTGCCCGCCACCGGGCCGATCAACTCCGTCAGGCGGCGTTCGACCGCGGTGTGGATGTCCTCATCCGTCGCGTGTATCTCGAACTGCTCGCTGGCCCATTCTGTGCGGACGCGTTCCAAACCCCGAACGATGTCCTGTTTCTCGGCCAGCGTCAATAGCCCGACCTCCTGCAGGGCCTCGGCGTAGGCCATCGATCCGCGGATATCCGCCTCCCACAGCCGGGCGTCGAAGCCAATCGAATTATTCAAGCGGGCCATCAGCGGGTCCAATCCACCCTCG
>DUEF01000194.1 GCA_011176555.1 Caldilineae bacterium | reverse complement strand
GGGATTGCGGGGTGGGGTATGGACGGTGGGAGTGAAAACAGTCAACAATCAACAGGGAACAGTCACCGGAAAACAAAACGACGAGGCGCTCCTTGACTTGTCGGTAATGTGGTGTTACGCTGTGTCCATCAATCGATTGATCGATCATTTTGAGGTGCACCATGGTTATGCGTACGATAAGCGCCACCGAAGCCCGCGTTCATTTTGGTGAGTTAATGCGAAGCGTGGTTGAAAACGATCAACCCGTTATCGTCGAACGCGCCGGCAAACCGGAGGTCGTGGTTATGTCTGTGGATGAATATCAGCAGAGGCTATCCGCAAAAAAGGAAGAAGACTGGCGTATCGCCCTGCGTCAGGCCCGAAGAGTAGGTGAAACAATCCGAAAACGACGTGGCCAACAACTCTTCCCTCCACCAGAAGAAATCATCCGCGAAATGAGAGAGGAGCGCAGTGAACACTTCCTTAGCCTGTTGCGTTGATGCCAGTTTTATTATCCGCTTGATCGAAAGTGGCGACGAAAACACGGAAACCGTACTGCTATGGGAGCAATGGCACGAAAATGGCTATGAGATCGTAGCGCCAACTTTGCTTTTGTACGAAGTCAGCAACGCATTCTTTCAATATGTCCGGTATGGAACGCTGCTGCTGGACGAGGCGCAAGATGCGCTGCAGGCGGCGATAAACTTCAACATTACGCTCTATGGCGATGCTTTGCTTCACGCTGGCGCACTGGACATTGCCAGGGAGTATGGTCTCAAAGCCTCCTACGATGCCCACTACCTGGCTTTAGCTGAACGCCTTGGCGTTGATTTCTGGACGGCGGATCGCAGATTGGTGCGCGCCGTGCAATCGCAGCTCGATTGGGTGCATCTGGTCGAATCGTAGCGCAAACAAAACGCCCGGCCTCTGGGGCGAAGCCGGACGTTGTCGAGCAGGAAAGGGGCGGGGCCAGGATCAGGCGTGCTGATCGACGCTTACAGGCAAATCCACGGGGATGGGCGCTCGTTCACCTTTGCGGAAGGTGATCGTCGCATTCTTCAAGACGGCCTTGTCCTCGGGGTCGCCATCGATCTCGACATCGACGATGATCAGATCGCCGGTGGCGAATTCGCCGCCCAACAGCCTTCGGCTGAGCGGGCTCTCGATATTGCGTTGCAGCGTGCGCCGCATGGGGCGAGCGCCATATTCGGGATCGTAACCTTTAGCGACCAGCGCCCGCCGGGCCAGATCGCTTAGCTCGATCTCAAGTGTGTGCTCCTCCAGCCGCTGTGCTATCTCGGCCATCTGCAAGTCTACGATCTGCAACACCTGCTCCTCGGTAAGCACATGGAAGGGGATGATTTCATCCACGCGGTTGAGGAACTCGGGCCGGAAAGTCTTCTTGAGGTCGCGCTGGATGTCGCCCAGCAAGCGTTTCTCATCCAGGGCGTGGTCGCTGCGGAAGCCAATCTGCTTGGTCTCTGTCACCCGGCGCGAGCCGACGTTGGTTGTCATGATAATCACGGTGTTGCGGAAGTCCACGGCGCGGCCATGCCCGTCGGTCAGGCGGCCATCCTCCAAAATTTGCAGCAAGGTGTTCCAGACTTCCTGATGCGCCTTCTCCAATTCGTCGAAGAGGATCACCTGGTAGGGGCGGCGGCGGACGGCCTCGGTCAGTTGGCCACCTTCATCGTAGCCTACGTAGCCCGGAGGCGAACCCATGAGGCGGCTGGCGGTGTGCGCCTCGCGATATTCGCTCATGTCGATGCGCAAAAGGGCATCGGGATCGTCGAACAAAAACTCCGCCAGCACGCGGGCCAGCTCGGTCTTGCCCACGCCGGTGGGACCCAGAAAGATGAAGGAGCCAATGGGGCGACGGGGATCTTTCAATCCCGCTCGGGAGCGACGAATGGCGTCCGAAACGGCGACGATGGCCTCATCCTGGCCGATAATGTGCTCGTGCAGGAATTCCTCCATGCGCAGAAGCTTATCTGTTTCCGATTCCAACATCTGGCTCACGGGGATGCCGGTCCAGGCGTGCACCACTTCGGCGATATGTTCGTCGCGTACAATACCATCGAAACCGGATTGTTCCTTCCAGGCCGTATGGCGAACCTTGTATTCCTTTTCAAGGCGGATGATATCCGTTTTGAGTTGGGTGGCGATTTCGTAGTTGCGGTGATTCCAGGCCTCTTCCTCCTGCACCCGCAAATCGCTGATATCCCGTTTCATCTTTTTGAGTTCCACGGGCTCGGAATGAAGCGCCACGCGCATCTTTGAACCCGCCTCGTCGATGAGATCGATCGCCTTGTCCGGCAACTGCCGGTCGCTGACATAGCGATGGGACAGACGCACTGCGGAGCGGAGCGCCTCATCGGTGTACTGAACTTGATGGTGGTCTTCGTAACGATGCTTCAAGCCCTGCAAGATGTCTACGGCTTCCTCGACGCCGGGCTCGTTCACCCAAATGGGGGCGAAACGCCGTTCGAGGGCGGCGTCGCGTTCGATCTGCTGGCGGTATTCATCAGGCGTTGTGGCCCCGATCACGCGCAATTCGCCACGCGCCAGGGCCGGTTTCATCATGTTGCTAGCATCCATCGCCCCGGTTGCGGCGCCGGCCCCGACCACCGTGTGCAGTTCGTCGACAAAGAGGATGATCTGTCCTTCGGCCTGCCTCACTTCATCCATCACGCCCTTCAGTCGCTCTTCAAATTCACCGCGAAAGCGGGTGCCGGCGATCATCGCCCCCAGATCCAGCGCCATAATGCGCCGGCCACTGAGCAAGTCCGGGATGTCATCCTGAACAATACGCTGAGCGAGGCCTTCCACGATGGCGGTTTTACCCACGCCCGCTTCGCCGATCAGGACGGGGTTGTTCTTGGTGCGACGGCTGAGCACCTGGATCACCCGCAGGATCTCTATTTCCCGCCCGATGACCGGATCCAGTTTGTCCTCGGCGGCCAGCGCGGTCAGATCCCGGGCGTATCTTTCGAGCACGCGGAAGCGGGATTCGGCGCGAGCGTCGTCGACCTGCTTACCCTTCCGGAGTTCCTCAATCGTGCGTTTGACGGCGTCCTTGGTGACGTTGTAGCGCTTGAGCAGATTGGCGCTGGGGGTGTTGCGCTCG
>DUEF01000193.1 GCA_011176555.1 Caldilineae bacterium | reverse complement strand
CGCGTCCATCGGCTCCCAGAAGCTGGGCCAGCCGGAGCCGGAGTCGTATTTGGTCTCGGAACTGAATAGGGGCGCGCCGCAAGCCACGCAGCGGTAGACGCCGGGCTCTTTGGCGTTCCAGTAGATGCCGGTGAAGGCGCGTTCGGTGCCTTTCTCGCGGGTGATGTGGTATTGTTCGGGGGTGAGGGCGGCGCGCCACTCGGCGTCGGTTTTGTGAATTTTCTTGGGCATGGTTGGCTCCGGTTGGGTATTTGGTATTGGATATTGGGTATTGGGGTGGTTCGCAGGTATACGAACGGCAATATCCAGCACCCAATATCCACGATCACCTGCCCGGAGCATAACAGGTGTTCGGGGTGCAGACAGGTGGTGGGGTTACAATTAGCCGTTGGGGCAGGATGTCGAAGATGCCTCATCCTGATTCTGTACTCGCTTCATCCTGTTCCGCTTGTTCCAATAGCTGGATGAAAAACCGGAGGATGCTGACTTCCTCTTCCGGAGCTCCTTTTTGTTCCGCCCTTTCCAGCGCCTCTTTCGCCTTTGAACTGTCTATTTGTGTAAGATACAGGCGAACATACAATGTGTCCACTTCATAACCGTTGTTGGTCAGTTCACCCACCTTTTCGATGTCCTTAATGGCGGCATCGTAGTTTTCCAGGTAGATCCATTCGCTGGCGCGGTTGTAGTAGTACAAATAGTAGGTCGGATCAAGCTCGATCGCTTTGTTGAAATAGTCGATGGCTGTGTCGGAGTCGTCTTGTTGGCTGTAGACCAGACCAAGCAGGTTGAAAGCCATGTCGTCATCAGGTTGTTCCGCCAATCTCTGGTTGATCTTTTCTTCAGCTTCCATATAGTTTTCCTCGTCGATGAGGGTGACGACCTCATCCCACTGGTTCATAGCATTAATTGCTGTGATGCCGATGCCGACAACCAACACTCCGAATACGCCCATGACAAAGACCAGAACGCCAGCAAGGGTTCGCAGCTTTCCGGGTGTTTCCCACAAAAGCAGGAACAGAGAGATGCCCACGCTGACCTGCAAGATGATGTCCAGATAGTTGGTATCCTGGAAAGCGGCCCAGATGGAAAAAACAATGTAGATCCCTGCCCGCCAAAGCGCCCAGCTTCTCGCCCAAGCCGCGCCGGCGATCAGGCCCGCCCCCAGGATCAGATCAAACAGCAGACGCCAACTCCCCAGCAGCTCACCGGCTTCAGGGCCTGTCCAAAGTAGTAACAGCACCCGCACGATCAGCAGGACGATCAGCAGGATGCCTGCTATGCGCCAGGACCACGGCGTGGATGGTTTTTGGGGTTCGGCATCGTTCCACCACTCCTCCTCGTTGTTTTGGCTAAACTCGTCGATAGTCTCAAAGGAATCGCTCATGGTATCACCATTGATTGAGAGGCGAGAGGAAGAAACAGGCAAGCAACGAGAGGGGAGGCGAATTTACCAGATTTTAGCACATAGTGGCGGAACGATGAAATGGGACGCCTGCAAGAGGTGGCACCGCTTCCGCACCAGCCGGGAAGCTGATAGGATTTGGGCGCGGCAATCTCCTCCCGCCGCGCCTGCCTCTCCACCAACAGAGCCATGCAGCAACTGACATTACGGGAAAAGCCCACAACAAAACTACTACCCCTTTAGCATGGCCATTAGCGAGGCGGGCGGTCTCACCGTTCTTCCGATGCCCTACATGCTACGCGGTCAGGCCCACCCACCCCACCTTAGCGGAGCCGGTTCGTATGGGAACGGACGGCGGTGGCCATCGTAGCGTCTGGGGCCGCCAGGCTTTTGTTCGAAGAAGAAACGCCGCTGGCCGAATGCGGGCTTGAGATCATCAAGCCACATCGCCTTGGCATCATAAGTCGCAAAGAACGGGCGTTGCACCCACTCGGCGTTGCGACCTTGCATCATGCGCAACACCAGCACTTTTTGTCCCGCGGCCTGCGCTGCTCCGACCACCTGCACTTTGCCGGGATGCGCCGACATGATCGGCCCTCGCACCGTGCGGGCGAGACCGCTGACCTGGTTGTAAGCATCCCGAAAGATGCGCCATGCCCGCACCAGAGGTAGCTCAAAATAGCGCCGGGCGCCGGTGTCGCGCGCCACGAACATGTAGTAGGGGATGATGCCCAAGTTGACCTGCTGGCGCCACATGTCGGCCCAGAGATCGGCTTCGTCATTGATGTGCCGCAACAGGGGCGATTGGGAGCGTATCTGCGCGCCGGTGTTGCGAATGCGTTGGATGGCCAGGCGCACGGCCGCGGTGCTCAATTCACGGGGATGGTTGAAATGCGCCATCAATGCCAGATGCAACCCCGCCTGTTGGACGCGCTCGAACAGGGTCAACACCTGATCGGCGTCAGAGTCCGTCAGGTAGCGGTCGGGCCAGTAGCTCAGTGATTTGGTGCCGATGCGAATGCTGCGCAAATGCGGTAGCCTGGCGGCCAGCAGGGGTTCGATGTACGCGGACAGGTTTTTCGCTCGCATCACCATGGGGTCGCCGCCGGTGAACAGCACATCGGTCACTTCGGGATGCCTGCCCAGATAGTCCACCAACTGCCCGGCTTCCTGCGCAGCGAATTTCAAGCCGGGCATGCCCGCGAATTGCGGCCAGCGAAAACAAAAAGTGCAGAAGGCGTGGCAAGTCTGCCCCTGGCTGGGGAAAAACAGAACGGTTTCCCGGTATTTGTGTTGGATGCCCGGCAATTTTCGCCCGTCCATGCTGGGGACGTTGTGTTCCAGTTGGCCGGCGGGATGCGGGTTGAGTTGCAGGCGGATGTCGTATGCCGCTTCCTGCACAGCGCTGCGATCAGCGTCGTTGGCGAGCAGTTCATCGATGCGCTGATAATGCCGGGGCGCCAACATGCCCGGCTGGGGAAAGGTCATCCGGTAGATGGGGTCGTCCGGGGCCTGATCCCAATCGATCAATTCTTCGACAACGTAATTATTCACCCGGAAAGGCAGGACATGTCCCACCACCTCAATCGCCCGCAGATGTTCTGACGGCAGGTTTTGCAGTTGTGGTATTTGCTCGAAGTTTTGCAGTGAATAAGCCCTGTACTTGGGCGCGGATCGTTTACCCGGGCGATGCTGCTTCTCATAACCTGACATTTTCAATTCTCCTTGACACACTGATCGAACACAAACTTGCTTCACCGACATGGCATGCAACCAGCCCGCACACGACTTGCTGTTTTCTCCCCACTCAACAGGAAATGGAAGGACGGAGGAATACGATGTGTTACGAAGCATAGCACAGTCAGCCGTTATCGCCAATTGCGATTGACGCGCCGGGTTGTGCGCAAAGACCCGCCGAATGGCTGATGCTCGGAATCTGCCTTGATGCTGTCACCGATCGCTTTTGAGCTTGGTCATCATGCCGGCTCGGCCCATTTCCTCCTCCTCGCCGCCGATTTCGTTGCCTGATTTATGGCGGAACGCGGTGTAAGGGCGAGCAGTCGGTCGCCCCTACGTGATGACGAATGCGACCTGGCCGCCGCGCAGGCGCGCATTATGCGCGCGGACGAGCTCATCGACCAGATCGTATACCGGTTGTATGGTTTGACGGAGAAGGAGATTGGGCTGGCGGCCGAGGTTGCAGCCTGGCCCGACCTCCGGGAGGTGGGGATTAGGTTTTCGAGTTAGCGTAGGCCTTTGCCCCCACCTCCCGGAGGTCTGTGGTCTCGCGTGCATCCCCCATCTCCTGAGATCTGCCACCGTGACCCGCCCGCCCTGCTTCGCCCGGCCCTCGCTCTGGCCCCGCTGGAGGAGCTGACCGGTGGGCTAGCGGCCGAGGTTGCAGCCTGACCCGACCTCCGGGAGGTGGGGATTAGGTTTTCGAGTTAGCGTAGGCCTTTGCCCCCACCTCCCGGAGGTCTCGGTCTCGCGTGCAT
>DUEF01000192.1 GCA_011176555.1 Caldilineae bacterium | reverse complement strand
GCGCCTTATTCGCGTTACAAGCCGGAATTCTCCAAAAACCAGTTGGAATACGCCCTGCGCGGCGAAAATATTCGCTACGTGTACATGGGCGATCTGCTGGGCGGTCAACCGGACGATCCCGATTGCTACATCGATGGCAAGGTTTCCTACGAACGGGTGAGGGAGAAAGATTTTTATCGCCAGGGCATCGGTCGGGTGCGGAAAGCGTTCGAGCAAGGGTTGCCGGTCGTGCTCATGTGCAGCGAGGGCAAGCCCGAAACCTGCCACCGCAGCAAACTCATCGGCGAAACCCTGATCGAGATGGGCATCCCCCTGCGCCACATCGACGAAAACGGCGAGTTGAAAACACAGGAAGAGGTCATCAATCGCCTGACCGGCGGGCAATTGAGCCTGTTCGGCCAGCACGCCTTCACCTCTCGCAAACGCTATCAAAAGGAGGCTGATGGCGATGACGCCTGAATTCGTCACCATCGGCGTGTACGGCTTCGACGAAACCAGCTTTTTCCAGGCGCTTCAGGATGCCGGGGTGGACACGTTGTGCGACATCCGCCAGCGCCGCGGTGTGCGCGGCGCGACCTACGCCTTCGCCAACAGCCAACGATTACAGGCGCGCCTGGCGGAATTGGGCATCCGCTACATCCACCGCAAAGATCTGGCCCCCGGCAAGCAGGTGCGTGAGCGCCAACACGTCGCGGACAAGCTCAACAAGACAGCCAAGCGCCAACGCACGACCCTCAGCCCCGCATTCATCACCGCCTACCGGGAAGAAATCCTGGCGGGGTTCAGCAGCGAGCAATTCGTCGTCGATTTAGGGCCGGAGGCGCGGGTGGTGGCCCTCTTCTGCGTGGAACGTGAGCCCGCGGCGTGCCACCGTTCGCTGGTGGCGGAACGGTTGGAAAAGGATCTATTGGTCACCGTCACGCACATTCTGCCTGCATGAATGAATAGTCGGCCAGTAGATCTGTAAACCAGGAAACCGGTAAACCAGGGGGTGCGTCCCGGTCAACTGCTTTACAGGTTTCCCGGTCTACTGCTTTACAGAGATTCACCCATGCCAAAAATCCTGATTGTCGCCAAAACCCGCCAGGGCCGGGGCGCTTGCATCGGAGGCATCACCTTCGGTGGGCGCAGCGTGCGTTTGATCGCGGCCAACGCGGGAACGGACGAGCAGGCGGGGATGGAGTATGAGGTCGGGGAGGTGTGGGAGGTGGAGTTCAGTCCGGCGGCCGAGATCACGCCCCCGCATGTCGAAAACGTGATCGTGCGCAGCAAACGCCGCCTGGCCCCTATGTCTGAACCGGAGGCTTTCATCCAGCGCTTGATGGCCCCCCAGAGCGGCGGCCTCGAAGCGTTGTACGACGGCCTCACCCAGGCCACGACGTTGGGCGCGCTCTACATCGCCGAGCGCAGCGGCGTCCCCGCGTACAGCACGATGTTCTGGCGGCCCGACCAGCCCTTGCGCCGCGACGACGACAGTAAACGCATCCGTTATCGCTATCCCACCGACGATGGCGGACGCACGTTGACATTCGTCGGTTTCCAGCCGCCACTGGCCGAGATCCCGGCAGGAACCCTGCTGCGGGTCTCACTGGCGCACTGGTGGCGACCCCCGGAAATGCCCGAGGGCGAACTCCGCTGCTACGTGCAATTGTCGGGCTGGTTTGTGGATGCCCCGCCGTCGGAACCATCCCCTGTCTTTGCACAAACCCCGAAAACGCAATCGCCGCCCCAGGAGATTTCAATCGAACCGTCCATGTCCCGCGCCCGCCGCTTGCTCAAGGACGTGTTCGGTTTCGATGAATTCCTGCCCCTGCAAGCAGAGATCATCGCCAACATCCTGCAACGACGGGACACGCTGGTGATCATGCCCACCGGCGGCGGCAAATCCCTTTGCTACCAGCTCCCCGCCCTGTTATCCGACGGTCTAACCGTGGTCGTATCTCCCCTCATCGCCCTCATGCAAGATCAGGTGGACGCCCTGCGCCAGTTGGGCGTGGCCGCCGCCTTCCTGAACAGCACCCTGAGCATGGGCGAGTACACAGCCACGGTCGGACGCATCAGGGCGGGCGAGATCAAGTTGCTGTACGTGGCCCCGGAGACCCTGCTTCGCCCCGAAACCCTGGTGATGCTCGACCAGAGCCGGGTGCAGTTATTCGCCATCGACGAAGCGCATTGCATCTCCTCGTGGGGGCACGACTTTCGCCCCGAATACCGCCAGCTTCTACCCGTGCGTCGGCGCTATGCCCGTGCAGTTTGTCTGGCCCTGACAGCCACCGCCACCCCACGCGTCCAGCAAGATATCGAGGACATGCTCGGTTTCGACGCCTCCAACCGCTTCGTCGCCAGTTTCGACCGGGTAAACCTGCACCTGGCAGTCCAGCCTCGGCTCGACGGCCTGCGCCAGACCCTCGAATTCCTGGAAGCGCACCGGGAGCAGGCGGGCATCATCTATTGCACCACCCGCCGCCAGGTGGATGAGCTAGCGGCGCAGTTGCAGGCGCAGGGTTGGTCCGCGCTCCCGTACCACGCGGGGCTGGACAGCGCAGTCCGCCAGCGCCACCAGCGCCAATTCGTGCTCGACGAAGCCGCCATCATCGTCGCCACCGTCGCCTTTGGCATGGGCATCGACAAATCCAATGTGCGTTTCATCCTGCACTACAACCTGCCCGGCAACATCGAACGCTACTACCAGGAGATCGGACGGGCAGGCCGCGATGGCTTGCGGGCCGATTGCCTGTTGCTCTTCAGCCAGAGCGATGTCGGCTCCATCACCTATTTCATTGAGCAGGGCGCTGAATCCGAGCGACCGGGCCGGCAAGTGCGCCTGCAAGCGATGGTGCGCTACGCTCAGAGCGACGAATGCCGCCGCCGGCCCTTGCTGGCCTACCTGGGCGAAACCTACGAACCCGAAAACTGCGGCATGTGCGACAATTGCCTGACCGAGAAGCAAGAACAGGAGCTGGATGACGTGACCATCGAGGCGCAGATGTTCCTTTCCTGCGTCAAACGCACGGGCGAGCGCTTCGGCGTGACGCACATCATCAAGGTGCTGCGCGGCTCGCGCGACAAGGCCGTGCTGACCCGCCGCCATGATCGGCTTTCGACCTACGGCATCGGCGCAGAAATACCGACCAGAGAATGGAAACGGCTGGCGCAAGCGTTCATCCAGCAGAAATTGATGGAGCAGGACATGCAATTCGGCGGGCTGCGCCTTACGCCGAAGGCGTACGCGGTGTTCCGGGGCGAGAAAGTGATGGTGGTCGGGGAGCAGAAACCGATCGGTCCAGAAGCGCAGGCAGGTCTGGCGCACGACGCCCTGCTTTTCGAGGCGCTGCGAATCCTGCGCAAACAGGTGGCGGGCGAAGCGCAGGTCCCGCCTTACGTGATCTTCTCCGACCGCTCGCTGGTGGAAATGGCCACCTATTTCCCGCAGTCGGACGGCGCTTTCCTGGCCATCTACGGCGTGGGCCAACGCAAACTGGCCGCGCACGGCGAACGTTTCATGGCCCTGATTCGCGACTACTGCGCCGAACACGACTGCAAGGAACGACCCCGACCGGGTTCGCTGTCTCCCGCCTCCCGACCTGGCTCGACCAAAAAACGCCGTTATCAGGAAGTGGGCGAACTATTCACAAACGGTTACGAGATCGAGGAACTGCAGAACCTGTACAACGTCAAGCAAAGCACCATCATCAGCCATCTCTACCGCTTCCACCGGACCGGCGGAGACCTGGACGCAGAGCGCATCCTGCCTGCATCCGGCCTCCCGCCCGAACAGCAGCAGCGCGTGTTGGCCGCGCTGGACGAACTGGGCCCCGACCGCCTCGGTTCCATCTACGACGCACTGCGCGGGGCCGTCGCATATGACGAATTGCACGTGTTGCGGTTATACTATGTTTCAGGAAATCGGTAAACCAGTAAACCAGGAACCCCGTAAACCAGGGGAGTAGCGACCTCGTCTCCCCTTCCCACACGCTCACGCTCCCACCCCCATGACCTACACCCACCTTCCCAACATCCTCGACCAATTGCCCGAGATCCCCGCCGACAGCATCATCAGCCACACGCTCTTCAGCGATGACGCTGTCAAAGTCATCCTCTTCGGCTTTGCACCCGGCCAGGAACTATCCGAGCACACCGCTTCTCATCCCGCCGTCTTGCATTTCCTGCAAGGCGAAGCGCGCCTGACGCTGGGGGATGACGAAATGGACGCGCAGCCCGGAACCTGGGTGCACATGCCCGCACACTTGCCCCACAGCATCCTCGCCCAGACTGAAGTGGCGATGCTTTTGCTCCTGCTGCTCACGGATTAGGTGACTTAGCAATGAACACTGAAAACGTAAAAACGCAATTCCTACGCCGCCTTCCCTTCCTGGCGCTCTCCATTCTCGCCCTGCTCGCCGGCATGTGGGCGGGCGTGATTCGCATGGGCTGGATGTGGCCGCCGTTGCAGCCCACGTTGCCCATGGATCACGGCCCGCTGATGGTCGCGGGGTTCATGGGGACTTTGATCACGCTGGAGCGCTCGGTGGCGCTGGAGTTCATGGTCCAAGGTTGGTTGAAAAAGCTGGTCTACTTGCCGCCGTTGCTATCAGGCATTGGCGGGTTGTTGATCCTGTTCGGAGTGCAGAACTGGGTGGGGCCACTGCTGATGGTCTTGGGCGGCATCGGGCTGGTGGCGATGCTGCTGAAGATCTATTTTCTGCACCCTGTGCTGCACTCGGCCATCATCGCCCTGGGCGCGGTGATGCTCACAGTCGGCAATCTCTTGTGGCTGTTCGGCCAGCCCGTGCCCAATGTGGTGTTGTGGTGGGCCGGCTTCCTGATCATGACCATCGCCGGTGAGCGCCTGGAATTGAGCCGCTTGCTGGTGCTATCCACCACCTCGCGCCGTCTGTTTCTGGCCGCGACCATTCTGTTTACGGGCGCTCTGGTGATCAGCCATATCGATTACGCCCTGGGCGTGCGTCTGGCGGGCGCGGGCATGGTGGCGTTGGCGCTGTGGCTGCTGCGTTACGACATCGCCTGGCGACGCATCAAAGCGGGGGGCCAGGCGCGCTACATCTCCCTCAGCTTGCTTTCCGGCAATGTATGGCTGGCCATCGGTGGCGTGTTGGCCATCGTTTACGGCGGAGCCACATCAGGCCTGGGCTACGACGCCATGCTGCATTCCATCTTCCTCGGCTTCACCTTCACCATGATCTTCGCCCACGCGCCCATCATTTTCCCGGTCGTGCTCAAAGTTCCCTCCACCTACACGCCCTGGTTCTACAGCCATCTCATTCTCCTGCACATCTCCTTGATTCTGCGCGTGGTGGGCGACCTGGCGGCCATCGGTTGGATGCGGCAGTGGGGCGGGTTGCTGAATGCAATCGTGCTGCTGTTGTTCCTGTTCAACACCATCATGTCCCCCAAATTAGCGCGTAAAAAAGCCTGACCCGAAACATCATGCCCATCCTCACCCGCGTCTACATCAAAACCTCGCTGATTTACCTCGTGGCCGCATTGCTGGTCGGGGGCGTGTTGGCGTTGGCGTCGGTCGTCGATTTACCCCCGGCTTTGCGCTCGTTGTCCCCCGTCTACTTCCACTTGTTCATGGTGGGATGGATCACGCAGCTCATTGTGGGGATGCTCTACTGGATGCTGCCGAAGTACTCGAAAGAAAAGCCGCGCGGCCATGACCCGCTGTGGTGGGCGACCTACGTTTTGCTCAATACCGGCTTGCTTTTGCGCGTGGCCGCGGAACCGGCGAACGCGCTCATGGCCGGCGCTGCCTGGCAATGGGGATTGGCGCTCTCGGCGCTGTTGCAGTGGCTGGCCGGGCTTACACTCATCGCCGCGGCCTGGCCCCGCGTGAAGATGCGCTGAACGATGCCGCGTCTGAGCGCCTGGTTCATACGCACGGCAATGGCGTATCTGGCCCTGGGGATTACGTTCGGGGCCCTGCTGCTCTGGAACAAAGGGCTGCCGCTTCATCCCGGCATTTGGCGCTTGCTACCCGTACACATCGAGTTGATGTTGGTGGGATGGACGCTGCAGTTGATTTACGGCATCGCCTTCTGGATTCTGCCCCGCTGGCGGAGTTCGCGCGGGAACGAAACGCCCGTCTGGGTCGCTTTCTGGCTGCTCAATGGCGGGATATGGCTGGTGGCGCTCAGCCAATCGCTGGGTTGGGATCCGATCTGGCTGGCGGCGGGACGCCTGGCCGAAATCGCTTCCGCCGCGGCCTTTGCGATCAACGCCTGGCCCCGCACGAAAGCGTTGGGGGCATAGCCTCCTATCGCCCGGGCGGGAACAGGGAAATGACATCCCCCTCGTTCAGCGCGGCGGCGAATCCATCCTCGTAACTCACCTCGCGGCCATTGAGCAGGATGCGCCAGTACGGCCCCTGTTTGGGCACATAGACCCGCTCGAAATCGGTCACCCAGGTGGCGGCGCTGTCATCCTCGGGCGTGCGCCAACTCGTCTCGAAGAACTCGCGGCGTAGCGCCGGATGGTAATCGAAAAACTTGCGCAGGGCGTCGACCAGAACTTCATCGCTATGCACCCGCACAGTCTGCTGCTCCCGGCCAGCGACTTGCTGCAACCGACCGAAGAGTTTGATCTCGACCGCCATCGTTCCTTCGTCCAGCGCCGTGGCGACGCGATAGCCGGCCTGCATCTGGTAGGCCTGCAACATCAGGTACTTGTTCCAGCCGCTGATGGCCGCCACCTCCACCTCCGGTTTGTGCCCGGCCGCGAGGATTCGCTCCGCGAAATGGGCTTGCACGAGCGCGATCGAGCCCAGCACCCACTGTTCGGGCGTGTGAATCTGGCGGGGACCATGCGCGGCGTGGTACTTACCGGCCAGGAACAAATACTCGGCGAACTCATCGCTGAGGTCCACGCCAATGGCGCGGGCCATCCAGGTGGCGAAGAACTGGCGGCGTTCCTGCAAATGCTCCTCGTCCATTTTCTGCTCCCACCCCAGCACCGAGGCGGTCTCATCGAAGGAAGCGAGGAAATCATACGCGCCCACCACGAAATCGGCGGCGTCGCGTAAGAGGGTTTCGGACGTGCTGCGCATCATCTTCACCGCGTGCTCGTCCAGGCCGAGGAAAGCCTGAAGACGTTGCCACATCTCAAAGGGATCCGGCGCCAGGCCGGAAAGTTCCAAGGGGTGTTCGACTGCAGCGTTTGTATTCGGCATTGTTTCACCTCGTGCGAAATGTCTGTGGATGTAGCGCTATTTTAGGCCATATCCCCCAAGAATGCGAAATAACAGGTAGTGCATCCTTTATGGTTGAGATCCATTTTTGCCCGGTCGTGATCCTTGTGAGAACTTGAAATCGCCATTAGAAGGTCGGGATAGGCGCTTGTATTCTCGAACTTTTCATGGTACGCTCCATCGCAGCCAAGCTCTGCACTGGGCGCGGCGCGCCTTAATCCAAATCATGCCTGATCCCGACCTCATTCTCATCACCAAACTCGCCGAAACCCATCGTCGTCTAGGTGAACTTTACGGCCTGCCCGTCTGGCAGCCTCATGGTGACCCCACCGCACAACTGGTGGCGACTATCCTCAGCCAAAACACCAGCGATGTGAACACGGCCCGCTCCTTCCGGGCGCTGGTCGATGTTTATCCCGATTGGCAGGCCGTGGTGGACGCTCCCGAGCAGGAACTGATCGAGGTCATCCGTTCGGGAGGGCTGGCGAATCAGAAAGCGCCGCGCATTCAGAGCGCCCTGCGACATATTTACGAGGAGCGAGGGGATTTCGATCTGCACTGGTTGGCGGATTTACCCGTGGCTGAAGCCCGCGTCTGGCTGACACAGATGCCTGGTGTGGGAAACAAGACCGCTTCCATCGTCCTGCTGTTTGCGCTGGGTCGCCCCGCCTTTCCTGTCGACACCCATGTCGGTCGCGTGTGTCGCCGTCTGGGCCTGGCCCCGACCAAAGCCAGCGCCGACAAAGTCATGGCCATCATCGAAACATTCGCGCCAGACGATTGGTTCTATCCCCTGCACAAAAATTTTATCCAGCACGGCCGCACCACCTGCAAAGCCCGCAAGCCCCGCTGCCAGGGATGTGTGTTGCGTAATATTTGCGATTCATTTCGGTAAACCGGTAAACCAGAAAACCGGTAAACCGGGGAGTAGCACCCTGGCCTACAGGTTTATCGGCCTTCTGGGTTTCAAATTCTCAGCCAAGCAACAGTCAAAAACCGTCCCACCTCTCATTGCAGACTATCCAGGGATACTTCAACGAGATGTTCGTCGCGATTGACATTTTCGATAGCGCTTAGCAAACGCCGCCGAATCGAGCCCACCCCATGCCCCATACCCAATACCCAATACCCAGTCTCCAATCCCCCATTCCCCAATTCGCAATCCGCAATCGAAAATTCGTCTGGGGTTCCCGCACTTACATCATGGGCATCCTCAACGCCACGCCCGACAGTTTTTCCGGCGACGGCCTGTTGAGCGAAGCTCAATTCGTGGCCGCGGCGCTGGCCCAGGCCCAAAAAATGCTGGACGAGGGAGCCGACATGCTCGATCTGGGCGGGGAGAGCACGCGGCCCGGGTCAGCAGCGATTTCGGCCGAGGAAGAACGGCGGCGGGTGCTGCCCATTTTGCGCGAGTTGCGCCAGATCACCGAGATTCCCATTTCCATCGACACCAGCAAGGCCAGTGTCGCGGCCGCGGCCCTGGAGGCGGGCGCTGATTTGGTCAACGACGTGTGGGGACTGCGGCTTGATCCTGACATGGCCGGGGTGGTGGCGGACGCGGGCGTCCCCGTGGTGTTGATGCACAACCGCTCCACGCCCAAGGCCGCCAGCATCGACCCGACGCTGGGCGGGCGCTACGTTGGCGTCGCCTACAATGACCTGATCGAGGATGTGAAACGGGAACTGGGCGTCTGCCTGGACATCGCCCGGCGCGCCGGCATCCCTGACGAGCGCATCATCCTGGACCCGGGCATCGGTTTTGGCAAGACCGTGGCCCAGAACCTGGAGTTGCTGAATCGGTTGGATGAAATCAAAGCGCTGGGGTATCCGCTGCTGCTGGGAACCAGTCGCAAATCCTTCATCGGCTACACCCTCGATCTGCCCTTCGACCAGCGCGCCGAGGGCACCGCCGCCACCACCGCCATCGGCATCACTCGCGGGGCCGACATCGTGCGCGTTCACGACGTTCTCATCAATGCCCGCGTGGCCCGCATGACCGATGCGATTGTGCGAGGGCGAGTATAAAAGGTCACGCTGCGTATGAAAAAGTGGAAATTTGTGAACATTGTACCTGATGGCCAGACGTTGGTAATTGGCGGTGTGAATGTATGGAAGCACGAATGGCGATCTATTGATGACGATCCCATTATTGTTCCACATCCGAGCTATCCAAATCAGCGGCACAAGATGTGGTTGTACAAAATAGAAACTGGCGCCAAGAAGATTGTATTTGCGGCAGGTGAGTATTCCGCTGGCGTTTGGGGATTTTACATCCCCGTGTAGCCAAACGCTTATGCAGACCCCCATTGAATAGGTTACCTCATTTTCAACCCCTCGTTTATAATCGATAGACCAGTCAGTCAAATCAACTCGGTGATTCCGAGGCGAACAGGAGGTATTATGCCCCAAACAGCGTTAAAATATAATGCGAAGGTGGCGGCAAATGGAAAAGTGGAGTTGGCAGTCCCTCTATCTCCGGGAACGCGTATCACTGTTTTTGTCGTCGAAGAAATCGAAGATGTCATTTACGATCTAACTCAGGCCGCCCAAAGCAGCTTGGCCTTTTGGGATAACCCTTGGGATGAAAAGGATTGGAATAATGATACGACAGGGTGATATTGTTCTCATTCCCATTCCAGTCACAGATCTTTCTTCGCAAAAACGACGGCCAGTCATTGTCATTTCTAATGACGCCTACAATCGCATGGCGGATGATATCATTGTCGTTGCACTGACATCGAATCCAAGAAAAACGGATTTCAGTTTTTCCATATCTTCTGCTGATCTCGTGAGTGGAAAACTAAAAAGGCCAAGCAGAGTCCGAGTTGACAAAATTTATACACTCTCGAAAACCATCGTGCTAAATACCTTTGGCAACGTTTCTCCAAAAGTCCTCGTACGAATTCGCCATGTGTTGGCGGATCTGACTTCAGAGGCAACGTAACTGTGTTGCGCGTCGGGTTCGTAACTATGCGTCTACGATATTTATTGCTTGGGTTTGCTTTCTTATCAGCG
>DUEF01000191.1 GCA_011176555.1 Caldilineae bacterium | reverse complement strand
TCCTGGGCATCGGCCTGTCGGAACTGGCCGCGGCCGCGCCCGGGGTTGGCGCCATGATGGAAGGCTCCTATTCGGCGGATGTCATGATCCAAGGTTTGGTGACGGCGCTCCTGCTCGGTGTGGTGGGGGGCGCGTATCCGGCCTGGGTGGCGGCCAATCTGCAACCGGTGGAAGCGCTGCGCTACGAGGGCGGTGGCGCGGGAGAGGCCAAAGGTTGGTTGACTCGCGTGGGCAGCCAGAGTTTCCGCAATCTCTGGCGGCGGCGCACGCGCACGCTCATCTCGGCCACGGGCATTGGCATCGGCGTGGCGACCTTGGTGGCGTTGGGTGGGATGATCGCGGGCATGACGGCGTCGCTGAATGGTCTGGCCGGCAGCAGTGGCACCGGCAACATCACGGTGATGCAGCGCGACGTGGCGGATATGAGCATGAGCACCGTGGATGAGCGCATCGTAGCCCAAATTCAGGCCATGCCGCAGGTCAAGTCTGTTAGCCCCATGCTGATGGGTTTTGTCATGACATCCGACATGCCCATGTTCATTATCCTGGGTCTGGACCCGAACAGTGATGCGATGTCCCACTACCAATTGAGTGAGGGGCGTCAGATCCGTCGCCCCAACGAGATGCTTGTGGGTAAATCTGCGGCGGAGACCTACAATCTCTCTCCCGGAGACACCCTGACGTTGTACGAAAATCGCTACAAAGTGGTGGGCGTTTACGAGACCGGCGTCGGTTACGAAGATGGCGGGGGGATTTTGGCGCTGCGCGAAGCGCAGAGATTGCTCAATCGCCCCCGCGCCGCCAGTTTCGTCTTTGTCGATGTCAAGAACCCCCAAGATGCGGATGTGGTCGTGGCCACCATCGACCGCCGCTTCCCGGATGTGCGCGCCAGTCTCAGCAGCGAATTCGCCCAGAACACCGATGACATGCAGAATGGCGAGGCCATGATGGACGCCATCGGCTTTCTGGCGCTGTTCGTGGGCGGCATTGTCGTGGCCAACACGATGATGATGAGCATCTACGAGCGCACGCGTGAGATCGGAACCTTGCGGGCGCTGGGCTGGCGCAAACGGCGCATCCTCAGCCAGATTCTGGAGGAAAGCTTGCTGTTGTGTCTGTTGTCAGCCATTATCGGCTCCTTCATCGGCATTTTGCTCATGCAGCTCGTCACGACGATCCCCGGCGTCGGTTCATTTCTGGCGGCGGAGTGGAGTGTCGGCATATTCGCCAGGGCCATTATCCTCACTTTGATTATCGGTCTGATCGCCGGCGCTTATCCGGCCTGGCGGGCCAGCCGCTTGCAGCCGGTGGAAGCGTTGAGATACGAGTAGCGTGGTGCGTGCCGGAATCGCCGCTACGCAACACGCAAAATTTCTAATATCAAACACCAAATCGAGGTCAACAATGAAGAGAATTGTCATCATCGCAGTGATTGTAATCGTCGTAGCCCTGGGGGGATGGTGGGCTTATAATCGTTTTGTGGCGCAGCCGCCCGAACCCACCGCGACGGAAACCGCGGCGCAGGAGGCCGCGCTGGCCGAATTGGAGAACGTAATCTGGGCTTCGGGAAAGCTGACGCCCGAACGATGGGCGGCATTGAGCCCGGCAACCGGCGGCACGGTCTCTTCTCTCGCTACGACCGAGGGCGAGTGGGTGCAGGCTGGCGCGGTGCTGGCGGAACTGGACAACCGCGTGCTGCACAGTCAGGTGGATGTGGCCGCAGCCGCGGTGTCGGAAGCGGAAGCCGCCCGGGACAAGTTGCTGGCCGGGGCCACGAAAGCTGAGCTGGACGCGGCCAAAGCGGATATCGCCGCGGCCGAAGCGGCCGTGGCGTTGGCCCAGGCGCAGTTGCAGCAAGCGCGCGAGGGCGTGACCGCAGCCGAGACCCAGGTCAGCATCGCCCAGGCGCAATACGACGAGTTGGCCAGCCATCCCACGCAGACGGAACGGATCGCCGCCCAGAAGGAAGTCGATATGGCCAAGGCCGCGGTGGATCAGGCGCAGGCCGCTTATGACATCGTGCGCGGCAATCCCCACATCGGCGCTCTGCCCCAATCTGCTGCATTGCACCAGGCGACGTTGGCGTACGAAGCGGCCCAGGCTGCATACCGGGCCGTGGTTCAGGGCGCGACGCGCCAACAATTGGCGATCGCTCAGGCGCAAATCGATAGCGCCAAAGAACAGGTCGCAGTCGCCAGGGCGCAGATTCCGGCGGCGGAAGCGGGCGTGCAGGCGGCGGAAGCGCAACTGGCCCGCGCTCAGGCAGCGCTCGACGCTCTGGAAACGGGCGCCACCGCAGAGGATATTGCTGTGGCCGAAGCGCGTATCGAATCGGCCACAGCGACGTTGGCGACGGCCACAGCCCAACTTCAGCAGACGCAAATCGTCGCCCCCTTCGACGGGCAGGTGGGGTCGATCTTTGTGCGCACAGGTGAGTTGGCCATGCCGGGCGCGCCGGTGCTGATGCTGGGCGACACCGGCTACATGTGGGTCGAAACCACCGATTTGCGTGAGACCGACGTCACCCGCATCGAAGTTGGCATGCCGGTGGAAGTGACCTTCGACGCTGTTCCGAACAGGACGTTCGCTGGCGAAATCGTGCGCATCGCACCCATGAGCACGGTGGAGCAGGGAAGCACCAACTACACCGTCATCATCGAAGTGGCTGACCTGGACCCCGGCTTACGTTGGGGAATGACAGCTTTCGTGAATATCGACGCCGGAGGCCGCTAACCATGACCGACGCACTGATCCACATCCAAAATCTGACAAAAATCTACGGCAAAGGCGAGGCGGTCGTACGGGCGCTGGATGGCCTTGATCTGACTGTGGCGTCCAGCGAATTCGTGGCTGTGATGGGACCCAGCGGTTGTGGCAAGAGCACGCTGCTGAACATGATCGGCGCTCTGGACCAGCCCACCGAGGGCGAGGTGTGGGTCAATGGCGAGAATTTGGCCCGACTCAAGGATGTCGACGACTTTCGGGCCAAGACCGTTGGTTTTGTCTTCCAACTGCACAATCTGCTCCCGACCCTCTCGGCGCAGGAGAACGTGGAAGTGCCGATGTACGGCCATGTCTCCGGTCGCAGAGCGCGGCATGAGCGCGCCGCCCATCTGCTCGACCTGGTGGGCCTGGGCGACCGCCTGGACGCTTTGCCCGGCCAGCTTTCTGGCGGTCAGCGCCAACGCGTGGCTGTGGCCCGCGCCCTGGCCAATGACCCAGCCCTGCTGCTGGCCGACGAGCCCACCGGCAGCCTGGATAGCCAGAGCGGCGAGGAAATCATGGACTTACTGGCGGAACTCAACCAGAGTCAGGGGGCAACCATCCTGGTGGTGACGCATGACCGCCGCGTGGCTCAGGCCACTCAGCGCATCGTGCGCATGAAGGATGGCCGCGTCGTCAGCGATCATAGATTGGCCGATCCCTTGGAAGAAGATCTGCGGATGCTGGCGCGCAGTCGTCTGGGGCAGGCGGTGTTGGGTAAAAACGGCCTGGAGGCGGATTATCTGTCGCCTGAAGAGAAGACCATCCTCAAGAAGTTGCTGGCGCGGGTGGAGGATAGATCGACCTTCACAATGATCGGATAATTTGGCGCATCACACCGATGGGACTACAATGCAAACTATCTTTTTGTAAGGAGTTTTGAATATGCGTATTGCCGTCACATCGGAGTCGAATAGTGGGCTAGATAGCCCCATCAGCCATCATTTTGGCCGTTGCCCGTATTACACCTTGGTGGATGTAGAAGACAACGAAATCAAAGACGTTCACGCGATCTCCAATCCTTTTGCGAATGGTCATCAACCGGGCATGGTTCCCCAATTCATCCGTCAGCATGAGGCGAATGTCATGCTCAGCGGCGGCATGGGTTATCGCGCTATTGGTTTTTTCCAGCAACTCGATATTCAGGTCGCCACTGGCGCCCGGGGAACCGTGGGCGAGACCGTCCGCCTTTTCCTGGATGGTCGCCTCCAAGGGGCCGCGCCTTGTAGCGATAGCGTCGCCCATCAACAGGACGGCCACCAGGGCGGAAACCACCAGCATGGGCGACATTAGCGGTGTTGGTGTTCAGAGTACTTTCTGTGGCAGTCTTCGTTTCCGATCGGAGACGTCCCAAACAAAGGAAATCTAAAAATGGATAACAAAGATGCGATCATAGAAGCCATCAACAACGTCGAACACCCGGCCATCGCCGCGTCGTTGGTCGATCTGGGGATGGTGCGCGATGTTGAATACCAGCCGGAGGATCAGAGCGTTACGCTGACCCTGGTGCTGCCCTTCGCCAACATCTTGGAGCATGTGCGCGATTACATGGTGAACAGTCTCTACCTCGCCATCCAGGGCGCGGGCGGCGAGCTCGTAAGTGTGAGTCTGGCGCAGATGACCGACGAGGAGCGCCAGGTGTTTTTGCAGATGGAGCAGGAAAACTGGAGGCAGTAAGATGAATTATCTCAAAACGGGCGTCGCCTGGCTCGATGAACTGATGCCTGCGGGGCTTCCCATACGCACATCCACCCTGTTGAGCGGGCCGGGCGGGTCGGGAAAGCCGTTGATCGGGGACGCTTTCGTGGCGGCCTGGCTGCGAACGGGCGGCAGCGTGGCGTTTATGTCGTTGCAATATCCCAGCACCGATTTCATTTACGAGAGCCTCAAAACCGTGGCTGGGCTCGACCTCGACGCCTACGCGGACAGGGTGGCCTTCATTTCGCTGGACGCCACGTTGGAGGGCATGAACGCGCCCACTGGCAACGTGTTCAAGGCCAATCTCGTCAAACCGGACATCTGGGATGCGGCCATCGAGAAAGCCTGTGGCATGGTTCCAGATGAGGGGCCCGGGATCATGGTGTTTGGGTCTGCGCTCAACCTTTTGCTCTTCTCTCCCACCTATGGCCAGACGCTCCTGGAGAAGATGGAGACGCTGCTGCGCGATGACAAGCGGCGCACCTATGTTTTTTCGGTGAGCACCAGCGCCAATCGCGAAGCGATCGCCCGGTTGGAGGCGGTCGCCGATAATCTGATCATGACGCGCAGCGAGAAGGGGCCATTCCGGCTGTACATGCACATCGTCCGCATGAAGGATGCGCCTTTCTCCAGTGCTGAGATCCAGGTTCCCATCCCGCAGGACGCGCTGACGCATGTCAAGGAAATCGCCGAGCACAGCCGCAAGCGCGTGATTCCGCTGATTTCGAAGATTTGAGGGTTGTTCCGCCATGAAAAAAGCCGCTGTTGAGCCCCCGGGGCATGTGGTTTCAGGGGCTTTTTTCTGTGCGGCGCCGCTGCGGGCCGGTGGGGAACAGTACGATGGTGGGGCTAACCCGGGGGTGGTTGTCAGCACAGCATCAGGGCAGAGGCATCAGGATGTCGAGGATATCGTCGATGTTGACGGTGCGAGATTCACCGGCGTTCAGCAGCAACTCGGCCACTTGCTCGTACTGGCGGACCGTGACCGGCTGCGGGTAGATGTGGCGATCGGTGGCCGAGCGTTCCATGCCTGCTATGCGTTGTAATTCCGCTACGATCTCCTGTTTGCTGATGTCTTGGGGATAGACGAGTACCACATCGCCATGACCTCCATTGACGATCTGGATGGCGCTGCGCAGGATGTTTGTGTGGCTGAGGTTGGGTAACAGGAGGAAGGCGGGGTTGAAGTCTTTTTCAGGCATGGGAGGTTGGGGGGTGTTTTTGGGTTCTTTAGTCGAGTGACGTCAATGTTTTGAACTGTACATCAAACTACTTTGCATAGATTGGAGTGGACATAGGATTTCTTGCCTCGTGCTACAAGATTTCTTCCCAAAAATCATCGATCGTTCGATTGATTAGCATCTGCATTTCTTCCAGCATTGCCGGATTACTCGAAACCATTTCCGTTTGATTTGTGGTTGTCGTCAACAACAATTCTCGGTTGCTTAGTTTCTCGACATACCGCTGCATCAAATCAGTTTCAGAAGGGGGCAATCCTTTCCATAAGTTCTCTCGGGGAGTGTAGTTGTTGCCGATATATCCTTTCCCAATCATTCGGATCAACATGGTCCGAATCAATCGGGCCTCGCGACGCCATCTACTGGATGATACCGTCTTGACTGGGCGGTTCCATGAAATCACATCTTTTTTAGAGTACCAGCCCTTTCCAACCTGTATTGTCCTGGACTGGCCAGATGACACCGAATTGCCAGATGTTTCTTCAGTTGTAGTTGATG
>DUEF01000190.1 GCA_011176555.1 Caldilineae bacterium | reverse complement strand
TCTCCCATGCGACTACGAGACTACCCCCGTCCCCCCGACGACACAGGCATCGGCATGCACTGGAGCGGCGGCCATCCCGCGGCCGTGGGCAGCGCCAAACTACGCCGATATTGGATACCCGAGTTGCAGCGTATGGGCGTCAAATGGGTCAAGTTTTTGCATGATGGCGGTTTGGAGTTCGCGGAACTGCTGCTGGACGCGGGCATCATGCCGGTGGTGCGCCTGTTTCGCACTAATCCCAACTCGACCGACATCGACAAGGCGACGCTCACGCCGCGGGAACTGCGCTATCTGGATGAATACCTGGCCTTGGGCGTACGTTATTTCGAGTTCAACAACGAGCCCGAATTGCCCAACGAGTGGCAAGGGGGCAGCGCGCCGGCAGATGCGATTGATCATGTCGCCCGCGCCGCTATCCGCGACATGGAAACCATCCTGGAGTACGGTGGTTATCCGGCCGTGCCCGCCACCGCCATCGGCACGCAATGGGACCTGATCGCCAAGATCATCGAGCATGGCGGACGCCATCTCTTCGATGAGCCCGTCTGGATCGCCATCCACAACTACGACATCAACCATCCCCTTGATTACCCCTACGACGCCGTCAACCAGCAGGGCGAGGCGATATCGGAGAAGGAATACAAACGGTTGGGCACAGCAGCCTGGGAGGGCAAAAGCGGACAATATCGCTCGCTGGAATATGTGAATCAGCAGCGAAGCCAGGGCGCCAACCCCGGGGCCACGATCCATGATGACCCCTCCACTTTTCGCGCTTACGAGCGTTTTGCGGATCTCTGCCACCAGCATTTGGGGCGGCACCTGCCTATCCTCAGCACAGAAAGCGGCCCCATCGTCGGCGAAAAGGACGATCCCCGCTATCCGGCCACCACGCCTGAGATCCATGCCGAAAAAGTGGTGGAGGAGGCGAAGATCATGATGGGCGTGAGCGAACGTTATCCTGCCGCCCCACCGTATTATTTCTGCACCGCCTTTTGGTTGATGGCCAACAGTCAATTGCGAGGCCAGGGCTGGGAGCGCCACGCCTGGTATTCAGAACGCTGGCCGGGCGGAAAACTACCGGCAGTGGAGGCATTGGCGGCGCTGCCCAAGGTGGCGCGGCCCGAACCACGCGTCAAAGGTGAGAAGGGTCCCGGCCCCAGGCGCAATCCCCAGCACAGCGTGATCAAGGGCGTCTTGTATGATTACCCCAACAGTCGCGTGTTCCTGCGCTCCTATTTCGTTTCGTTGCAGACCACCAGCGACGATGAGGGCGCTTACGCCTTCGAGAAACTGCCGCCCGACACGTACCGGCTCTCGATTCCGGGAACCGATGAAGTGCGATTGGGGCTGCAGGTGGACGGAAAAGAGACGCTGGAGGTGAATATCGGGGAACCGGAGCCGAAACCTTTGCAGACGCGGGTGGAGGAGTTCGATAATTGGCTGGTGGAGATCATCGATGCCGGCCCCTCTCCCGGATTTGGCGTCCTCCGCGTCAGCGTGGAGGGTGAGGCCGACTTGCCCGTACAGATTTCTGCTCCCGGCTGGGATGGCTATGCCCGCCGCACCGGCAGCAAACGCGAGTATGGCCCGTATGCGTTGGAATTTGCACCGCTCGGGTCCGGGCGCTACATCATCCAACCTCAGGATTTTCCCTTCTCCGTCGATGTGGATTTAGATGTAGGCCGCATCGTTTGGGTCAAATTGCAAGCTGCTGAAGAAGAAGGGAAGCCAGCGGAGCCGGAGCCAGCGGTCCAACCGCCTGCGCCATCCGTCAGCGAGTGGACCTACACGGTGACAGAGGGCGATCCCACGCACGGTTTTGGCATCGTCCGGGTGAGCGTGGAGGGTGAGGCGGATTTGCCCGTTCGTATCTGGTCGGAGCGCTGGCTGGGCATGATCCGGCGCGCCGGCGAGAAGCGGGAGTATGGCGAGTTTGCTTGCGAGTTCGCTCCTCTGGGCGCAGGAACGTATTTCATCGAGCCCGCGGGTTTGGGCGTGCAAGCCGAGGTGGTCGTCGATGGCGCCCGCATCGTCTGGGTGACCTTCGAGAAGGGGGAACGGCGGGAGGCGACGGCCGCGAGCGCTGCGGTTGCAGAGAAACGGTCGGAGCACTGCCTGCTGGTGGGGGCCATGCCCTGGGAGCGGGAGGAATACCTGCTCTTGTTGCGTTATGTGGCGCGGTTCCGACCGGCCATTGTCGAGTCGATCAGCGAAGCTGAGAACGCGCGACGCGTCACGATCCTGGGCAGCGAATTGACCGTCAGCGCCGCCGATGAAGCGCGGCTAATCGCGGCCGGTTGCGCAGTCGAGCGCATCCGGCCCGGAGAGATGGAGGAAAAATTGAGGATTGATGATCAATGATTAAAGATTGCAGCGCAATTCGCAATGCACTTTTTAATATTTGATCTTTTACCCAAATTATGAAAATCGGCATCTTGCATCACCCACATGTACCAAACTCCTACGAGTTGGCTCAGGAAATCGAAGCCTGGCTGCAAGCGCAAGGCGTCGAGGCCTGGGAGTGCATCAGTTGGGAGGCGAAAAAGACGGATGGGCGTCTGGCAAGCCTTGATCTGCTGATCACCCTGGGTGGAGATGGCAGCATGTTGCGTGCCGGGCGGCTGGCCTCTCATTTCGATTTCCCCGTGCTCGGCATCAACATGGGCCGGTTGGGCTTCTTGGCCGAGATCTACCCCCACGAATGGCGCGAACATCTGCCCCGCGTCCTCGAGGGGGATTACCGCGTGGAGCGCCGCCACATGCTGCAGGCGGAAGTCTGGCGCAATGGCGAACTGTTCGAGCAGGGCCTGGATGTGCTGAACGAAGTGGTCGTCGGTCGTGGCGGCCTGACGCGTGTGGTGCGTATCACCACCGAGATCAACGAAAGCTACTTGACCACCTACGTGGCGGACGGCGTCATCGTCAGCACGCCCACCGGTTCGACCGCCTATGCTCTGGCCGTCGGCGGCCCCATCCTCCCCCCCGAACTGCGCAACATCCTTCTGCTGCCCATCGCCCCCCACCTTAGCCTGGCCCGACCTTTGGTGCTGGACAAGGGCGCTGTCGTCAACCTGATCGTGCATACCGACCACAAAGCCATCCTCACCGTAGATGGCCAGTTCCTGATTGACCTGGAGGATGGTGATAAGGTGGTGGTCGCTTCTGGCCCACATGTGGCAAGTTTTGTTAGACTACAGCCTCGCAGTTATTTCTATCGCACTTTGATGGACCGCTTGAAGTGGATCGTGTAATGCGTTTAATAGCAGGTATTGGGTATTGGATATTGGGTATCGCGCCAAACGACGCCCCAATATCCAATACCCGGTAAACCAATATCCAATACCCAACCTCCCCACCTCCGAGACCCCAATGGACGATCTGACAGCCGCCAACCTGAGCAAACAAGCCCGCGCCGCCGCGATGGCCGGGGAACGAGAAAATGCCGTGGCTCTGCTGCGACAAGCCCTGGAAATCCAACCCGATGACATCCCCAGCCAGAAAAGCCTGGCCGCCTTGAGCGACGATGTCGATGAGAAGCGTCGAGCGCTGGAGCATGTCCTCGCTCTGAACCGTTCGACGATGAAGCCAAGACCGCGCTGGCGCACCTGGATGGCGACCACGATCACGACGTTCAACCTGCGGAAGAAGTGCTTTATTGCGCCAATCACCCCGACCGCGAGACCATGCTGCGCTGCAACAAATGCAACAAACCGATTTGCATGGAGTGCGCGGTGCAAACGCCGGTCGGGTATCGTTGTAAAGAGTGCGTGCGCCAACAGCAGGATAAGTTCTACACAGCTTCGCTGTCCGACAAAAGCAAGGGCTACATTGCGGCGGCCGTGAGCGGCATCCTGCTGGGCATCGGCGCCATCCTGATGGGCATATTCCTGGGTGGCTTTTTTGGCATCATCCTGGCCATTTTTGTGGGGCCAGCCATCGGCGGCGGCCTGGGCGAACTGACCTGGCGCGCTGCCGGTCGCAAACGCTCCCGCAATTTCAACCTGTACACCACGGCCATCGCCACAGTCATCGCCGCACTGATCGTGCTCGCCGTCTTGCAATTGAGCCTCACCGGGTTCATCACGGTCGGCCTGGCCGCCAGCGCCATGTACGCCCGCCTGCGCTTCGCCTCTTAACCAATCCCCATTCCGCAATCCGCAATCGCAAATCCGCAATTTATTCCTCCATGCTCACCGAATTACGCGTCCGTCATTTCGCCATCATCGATGATTTGCACGTCCGCTTTCATCGCGGCTTCAATGTTTTGACCGGCGAAACCGGGGCCGGAAAATCGATCATCATCGACGCCATCGAACTGTTGTTGGGCGCAAAGACCAACCAGGAGATGGTGCGCGCCGGCCAGAACCTGGCCAGCATCGAGGGGATATTCGAGCTGGATGATGCGGTGGGGAGTAGTATCCAGGCCGAGCTAGAAACACTGGGGTTGGAGAGCGAAGACGATTTTCTGATCCTGGCCAGGGATGTGCGCCGGGGCGGACGCAGCGTCGCCCGCATCAACGGCCGAGCCGTGGCGCAATCCGTTCTGGCCAGCATCGGCGGCCTCCTGGTCGACATCCACGGGCAGGGCCAACATCTGTCCCTGCTGAAGGTGCGGGAGCATGTCAATCTGCTGGACCGGTACGCCGGGCTGGAGGCGCAGCGCGCGGCCCTGGCCGGGCAGGTGGCGGAACTGCAACGAATCCGCCGCGAGTTGGAGGTTTTACGCCGCGATGCCCGCGAAATCGCGCGGCGGGTGGATTTGCTGGCGTATCAGGTGGAGGAGATCGATGCCGCCGTCCTGGAACCTGACGAGGATACCAATCTGGAGAACGAACGCAAGCGCCTGGCCAACGCCGAGGCCCTGGCCAGCCAATCCGCGGCCATCTACGGCATTTTGGCGGAAGGCGGGGCCGAAGCGCTGCCCGTTTTGGACCAATTGGGCGAAACTGTGGCGCGTTTGCAGAAACTGGCGCAGGTGGACGCCGAGTTGGAGGCTGTCTTGACGCAGGCGCAGGACGTTTTCGAGCGCGTCAACGACCTGGCGCGGGACATGGGCGACTACAACGCCGGCATCTCCTACGATCCGGAGCGGCTGGCCGAAGTGGAAGAGCGGCTCGACCTGATCTTTCAACTCAAGCGCAAATATGGCGATACGATTGCCGAGATCCTCGCTTTCGGGGAAGCGGCGCGTGACGAACTCAAGATCCTCTCGCAAAGTGAAACCCGCACCGCCGAGCTGGAAGCGGAAGAAGATCGTTTGTTGCATGACATCGGCGAGCTGGGCGAGGCCCTGTCCGCGGCGCGGCGCGCGGCAGGCGAGACGCTGGCGCGGGCCATCGAAGAGGAGTTGGCTGATTTACGGATGGCGGGAACCCGGTTCGCGGTGGAAATAGAACAACGGCCGGAGCCCAGCGGCTGTTTTGTATCCGACCGGCGTCTTGCTTTCGACGCCACCGGCATTGACAAAGTGCAGTTTCTGGTCTCGGCCAACCCCGGTGAACCCTTGCGACCTCTGGTGAAGGTGGCCAGCGGCGGTGAAACCGCGCGCTTGATGCTGGCCCTGAAAAATGTGCTCTCCCGCGCCGACGCCACTCCCACCCTGATCTTCGACGAGATCGATCAGGGCATTGGCGGCCGGGTGGGTGCGATTGTGGGGCGCAAATTGGGAGGTCTGGCCGAAACGCACCAGGTGCTGTGCGTCACGCACCTACCGCAGATCGCCGCTTATGGCGACTACCATCTGGCTGTGAGCAAGAGCATGGACGGAGAGCGCACGATCACCCGTCTCCAGGCGCTGGACGGCGAAGCGCGGGTGCAGGAGCTGGCGGCGATGTTGGGAGCCGACAGCGAAGCTGGCCGACAGTCTGCGCGGGAGTTGCTGGCGGCTGTATCGGCGCAGCCCCGCGCCTGAAAATCTGCGCCCCATCCTGGTTGCGGCGTCTTGCTTTCAACCTTCCCGGCCTTTTTCACCCTGGGCGCAGCCAATGTTATAATGAAGGCCATCATACAGTCGTCCACATCTCAGTGAGGCTTTCATGGAAAAACAACTATCTTGGACAACGCTCTGGGTCGATAGCATCGACCGCAGGGATTGGATCGAACGGGTGAAGCAGATATTCGATCTGCCCGGAGTCAAGGAACTGCAGGTAAACGAGGACAATGGCGAGGTGCGCGTCAACTACGATCCCTCGCATGTCACCATGTTCCAACTCAGCGCCCATCTCCGGGCGGCGGGGTTGTAGAAGGCTACATGCCAGAATCAAGCGCTAAAGATGAATGATTAACGATTGCCGAGTGAGTCGTTTTTAATCTTTGATCTTCAATCTTCGATCATTACGACACCGCCTCCAGCCCAGGCGGTGTTTTTTGAAACCCGAAACAATCAACCGCCGTATAGGGAAGTAGAATCGACCGAACCCTAACCAAGGAGCGACCCATGTCTGGAAAACGACTCTACCGTTCTCGTGATGACCGCATGATCGCCGGCGTTTGCGGCGGCCTCGGCGAATACTTCAATATCGATCCCACCCTCGTGCGCCTCGCGCTTCTGTTTCTGACCCTGTGGGGCGGTGGCGGCGTCCTCGTCTACATCCTATCCTGGATTGTGATCCCGGAACAGCCGGTGAGCGCCAAAGCGCCAGCAGCACAGGAAAGCAAACAGGTTGAAGAGAAGCCTGCGCCCGTGGTTGTGGATGAACCTGAAGCCGCATAATCAAATCACCCGCTTTCCACAAAGAGCCGCCTGAATGTCCGGGCGGCTTTTTGCTTGATGCCGACATGGAGAATCAGGAGTTCGTGGGGTAAAATAGGCAATCCTCAATCCGTATTCCGAAATGCCCATGCCCTCACACCATCAAACCGTCATCGTCATCGATTTTGGCTCGCAGACCGCCCAGCTCATCGCCCGGCGCGTGCGCGACCTCGGCGTCTACAGCGAACTCGTGCATTGGGACGCGCCCGACGCCCGGTTCGCCCGCGCCGATGCCTTCATCCTCTCCGGCGGCCCGGCCAGCATTTATGAACCGGACGCCCCGCGTCTACCCGCCATCGTGCTGGAGAGCGGCAAGCCCGTGCTGGGCATCTGCTACGGCATGCAGGCGCTGGCCCAGGCTCTCGGCGGCCATGTCGCGCCCGCCACCGCCCGCGAGTTCGGCCATACCGAAGTCCGCATCACCACGGCATCGCCGCTCATGGCCGGACTGCCCGAAACGCTGCACGCGTGGATGAGCCACAGCGACCATGTGGACCAGCCGCCGCCCGGCTGGACGGCCCTGGGCAGTTCCCGCAACGACAGCATGGCGATGATGGGTGACGTGGCCAACCACCGCTACGCGGTGCAGTTCCATCCCGAAGTGCAACACACGCAGCAAGGCCTGGACATCCTGCGCAATTTCCTGTTCGATGTGGCCGGGCTCAGCGCGGACTGGACGCCGAGCCATTTCATCGCGGAAACAGTGGCCGAGATCAAAGAGAAGGTGGGGGAAACACGCGTGCTGTGCGGGCTCAGCGGCGGGGTCGATTCCTCGGTGGTGGCGGCGCTGGTGCACCAGGCCATCGGCGACCAGCTCACCTGCGTGTTCGTCGATCACGGGCTGCTGCGCCTTGGCGAGGCGGACGACGTGATCGACACCTTCCAGCGAGCGCACGGCATGAATCTGGTCAGCGTCAACGCCACCGAGCAGTTTTTGTCCGACCTGGAGGGCGTGACCGACCCCGAAGCCAAACGCAAGGCCATCGGCCACCGCTTCGTGCGCGTGTTCGAGGCCGAGGCCGCGCGCTTGGTGGCGGAAAACCCCGGCCGACCTTATCGCTATCTCGCCCAGGGCACGTTGTACCCGGACGTGATCGAAAGCGCGGCCAGTGGGCGCGAGCGTTCGGCCCGCACCATCAAAACGCATCACAATGTCGGCGGCCTGCCCGAAGACATCGATTTCGAGCTGCTGGAGCCGCTGCGCTACCTGTTCAAAGATGAAGTGCGACGGGTGGGCTTGGCCCTGGGCCTGCCCGAACGCGTGGTCTGGCGGCATCCTTTCCCCGGACCGGGCCTCGCCATCCGCATCCTGGGCGAAGTGACCTGGGAACGCCTGGAGACCCTGCGCCAGGCCGACGCCATCGTCATTCAGGAGTTGGATGCCGCCGGACTGTACCGGGCCACCGCCCAGGCCTTTGCCGTGCTGCTACCCGTGCGCAGCGTCGGCGTGATGGGCGATTACCGCACCTACGCCAACGTGGTGGCCGTGCGCGTCGTCACCACCGATGATTTTATGACCGCAGACTGGGCCAAACTGCCCGACGATGTCCTGGGGCGCATGGCCAACCGCATCGTCAACGAAGTGGACGGCGTCAATCGCGTGGTGTACGATATTACTTCCAAGCCTCCCGCCACCATCGAGTGGGAGTGACGCATTTATGAAGTATCTCCGTTTGTTCATCCTCCTGGCCATTGCCGCGGCCGTTGTGTTCATCGGCCCCCAGTTGATGGATTATATCGAAACGCGGGACGCCATCCCCGCGGGCGTCACCCTGGGCGGGATGAACATCGGCGGGGCCACCGCAGAAGAAGCCGCCGCCAACCTGCGCAGCGTGTTCGAAAGCCCCATCCTCGTACTCCACGGCGACAATCGCATCGTTTTGCGGGCCAACGAGATCGGATTCCGGGTGGATGCAGAAACGATGGTCGAGCGGGCGCAGAAATACGGTGGGGGCGTGTACGCTGTACGGGATTTTCTCCTCTATCTCCTGCAAAAACCTCCTTTGGGCGGCGATGTTCCTCTGATCTACGATTATGATCGGGACAAACTCGGCGCCTGGCTGCAAGCGCAGGCGGATGCGTACGACAACGATCCCACGCCCGGTTACGCCAAACTCGACACCCTCACTTTTGTGCCCGGGCAGCCCGGTCGCTACGCCGACCTCAGCGAGAGCGCCATCAACATCGTCGCGGCGTTTCAGAGCAGCAACGACCGTTCGGCCCGGCTGGTCTTGCGGGAGATGCCGGCAACGCCTCCTGACTTCGAGAGCCTGGAAAACGCCCTGCGCCAGCGTCTGGAGAAATTCCCCGGCATTTACAGCGTCTATTTCCAGCATCTGCCCAGCGGCGAAGTCATCGATATCGACGCCGACACCGCCTTTGCCGGCATGAGCACCGTCAAGCTTCCCATCCTGCTCAAAGTTTATCACGATTACGAAGCGCCGCTGGACGACAACATCACCCGCTGGATCAGCGATACGGTCAAATCGACCACGGCCAGCAACGCTGCGGCCAACGCCCTGATGTACCACATCGGCAAGCGCGACACGTTGGCCGGGGCGAGAGCGGTGACGGAATTCGCCCACGAATTGGGCCTGGACAACACCTTCATCGCTATTCCTTACGACAGCGATCTGAAACCGCCCATTGTGCGCACCCCGGCCAACACCAATCCCGAATACAACACCTTCCCCGATCCCGCCATGCAGACCACGCCCAAAGACATCGGCCAACTCATGGCGGACATCGGCCAGTGTGCGGAGGGCCGCGGCAACCTGCTCGCCGCCTATCCCGAACAGATCACCCAGGAAGAGTGTGCGGAGTTGGTCGGCTGGATGGAGCAGAACCCGATGGGCTATCTGATCAAGTACGGCGTGCCCGACGATGCCCGAGTGGCCCACAAGCACGGCTACGGAACCGACACCCAGGGCGATGTCGCCCTCATCTACGGGCCGGAGGGGCCGTATGTCCTGGCCATTTTCGTCTACCAGCAAGGCTGGGTGGTGTGGGATTACAGCAATCCCCTGATGAACGATCTCAGCCGGTTGGTCTGGAATTTCTTCCTCGCGCGCCAGGGCAAGGAACAATTGCCGCCCTTCGAGCCAGGAGAACAGATCGGGGCGGGAGAGAATTAAAGGCGGGAATAAGAACCAGTCATGTTGAAGCGCAGGACGTGTTGCCAACACGCGGCATCCCTACATAATCACCCACGCTGATCATCCAGGAGATTAGTTCCCTCGTTCTGGCTCGGAACAGGCTTCCCGCTGGTTATTCAGGAGATTTCTCCTCCCGCTGGTCGTCGAAATGACGTATTCCAGGTGCTTTGTCCTTCTGTGCTCAGTCGTGTATAATGTAGTCACAGAAGAAACTACATTGATTAGGAGGTTATCATGCCTGAAATTGGCGTCCGTGAGTTCAAAGCGCATACTTCGGAAATACTACAAGCAGTGCGTGAACAAGGCGTAAGTTATGTCATCACGCATCGTGGACACCCGACCGGATTGCTTATCCCCCCCCCGATTACGGATGTAAACCAAAATCAGATTGTCGCCGGTTTGGCCAACGATGCGTGGGAAGCGTTCTGGCGTTTGGGAGAAGAGATCAGCAGCGGTTGGGATCCAGAGATCACCACTGACCAACTCCTGGCGGATATTCGCAGGTAGGCATGATTATGACGACGATTTTCACTGTCGATGCCAGTGTATTCCTCAATGCCTTCAATCCTTTTGAGGCGGATCATGAGGAAAGCAGAGCTTTTTTGTTACGCTTGCAGCAACTGGATAGGCCCATTATCGTGCCTACATTGCTTTTCCCCGAAGTGGCTGCCGGTGCAGCGCGAGCGCGAAATGACACACAGATCGCCATTCGATATGCCCAGGAATTGTCGAACCTGCCAAACATCATGGCAGTAGCGCTTGATCGCTCTCTGTCCATGCAAACAATGCAAATCGCTGCACAGTATCGGTTACGCGGCAGCGATGCGGTTTATGTCGCTGTCGCGCAGCGTTTTGGAACCGTATTGGTCACTCGTGACAAACAACAACTTGAGCGTTCCGCCCCCGCCGTCAGTACCCGTCGTCCCAGCGATTTACTCGAATGATTCCCATGTCCAAACGATCCCCAAAATTCACTTTCGGCGCCATCGCCATCCTTCTGGCCGTGGGCGGATTCATCGCCCTGCTCATCTTCCAAAACGTCCTGCCCCCGTACATTTCGTGGCTGGTGGCGTGGACGGTGGTGACGTTCGCCCTGTACGGCTACGATAAGATGGAAGCGAAGCTTGGCGGCGGCCGCGTGCCTGAAATCGTGCTGCACGGCGCGGCCCTGGCGGGCGGTTTCATCGGCGGCTGGTTGGGCATGTTCGTGTTCAATCACAAACGCCGCAAATCGGTGTTTTGGGCCGTGCTCTCCCTTGCCACCATCCTGCACGGCGTCATTTTCTACATGTTATTTGTTGCGAAGTGACATCGTCTTCTCTGATCAGACCTAAATCATGAGCAATCTTGTTCTTCACCTCACATCCCCGCAGCGCCTGTGGCTATTGGGCTTGCTGATCCTGTGGGCGATGCTGCTGTTCGGCGGCTTTGCCTTCGGATCGGACCCGGAGAAACGCTATCGACGTATGCCGGTGTGGACGCGCATGGCCTCGTCGGCCACGCTGGTGCTGGCGGCCTGGAGCTGGTGGCTGTTCGTGCAACACACCGGGGCCGGGAACTATGCCCTGCTCATCGCCGTCGGCATGAGCTTTGGCTTTCTCGGCGATCTGGCGATGGCCAAATTGCTCCCCATCCGCAACCGCGTGGCGGGCGGGATTGCCTCATTTGGCATCGGCCACCTCTTTTACATCGCGGCGCTGGTCGGGTTCGGCAACCTGGTGGGGCTGGATGATGCCGGGGCCAGGTGGGGTTCAGTGGCCGTGTGGTGGCTGCTCGGGCTGGTGGGGTGGTGGCTGATCGTGTACCGGGGGCAGGATGCCACGCCGTTGCACTGGGCGGCGTTG